>CAZBWZ010000076.1:0-10607 GCA_964495725.1 uncultured Bacteroides sp. | reverse complement strand
TGTACTGGGGGCTTTAGTTTCAGCATTATATTTGTGTAATTCAGAATATTGTATTATATTTGCAGTCGCAGACCGCAACGCAGAAGCCCGGTCACGGGTCATGCGGGAGGGGGCTGCTGACATAATTAATAAAACAGCGTTTACTTGACGCTCTTTCTTGGCAATCAGAAACTTCGCAACTTTCGATCTCAGTCAGGAATGTAGCAAACGGTAGATGCCTTGTGGAAGTGTATATATCCCTCCGATGGCAAGCACGTGAGTGCGAGCCCCGGTGTATATACATATATTCTGCGTGAGGCTTCTGCAGGTTTGCTCGTTCTACTGAGATGGGCAATGCGAAGGCCTCTGATTGCAGAACGGGCAACATGTACGGCTCTCACGCAATTTGTTTATATACTCACCTGATAGTCACCGGGAGCACGACTGTCACTAACACACTACCGCCCGTGAAATAAACTGCCCACTCCCTAAGACACAACCACATCAATCAATTCCCATTATCCTATCTCAAAATGAAAAAACTATTACTAACCCTACTCGGCGTGCTGCTCGCACTCCCGACATTCGCATTCGAATTCGAATATACCTATCAAGGGCAGACCCTTGAATACACCGTGCTCGACGAAGAAGCAAAAACAGTAGCTATAATATGGCATAATAATCCCTACGAATACGATAATCTGATTCTGCCTGAACATCCAAAAGATGGTGACGTAGAATACACCTTAACCGCTCTGGGAGAAGGCGCTTTCTACGATTGGTGGAATTTGAAATCAATAGAGATCCCCACCTCTGTCACTACTATCGGGAATAGTGCTTTCATGAAATGCACCGCACTGAAAACAATTGAAATACCTAATTCAGTTACATCAATCGGAGCATCTGCTTTTAGACATTGCCTAAACCTAAGATCGGTTGAAATCCCCAACTCTGTTACTACTATCGGAGAACGTGCTTTCGCATTTTGCGATCACTTGAGTACGACTATAATCCCCGGCTCTGTTACTTCAATCGAATTCGCCGCGTTCACCTCTTGCCCAGAGCTGAGATCAATATATTACAATACAACAGAACCTGTTGAGGCCTCTTGGATATTCTATGATCAAACATATACAGATGCGACACTTTATGTGCCGGAGGCAGCAGTGGAAACATTCAAGCAGATTGAGCCGTGGAAATTCTTCACCAACATCCAGGGATACAATTTCTCTTCTGGAGTGGAGGATGTTACCGCCGGAGAGGTGGGAGCGCCCTACGAGTACTTCTCGCTCTCGGGTGTAAAGATTGGCCACAGCAAAGATAGCCTTGTCCCCGGTATCTACATTGTGCGCCAAGGCAACACCACTAAGAAAATCATAGTGAAGTGACCCATACCGCTACCTGTTATAACCGCCCCAATCTCTAAGACAAGATTCATCAATTAATTCCCTTAACCAATCAAAAATGAAAAAACTATTACTAACCCTATTCGGGATGCTGCTCTCACTCCCGACATTCGCATTCGAATATACCTATCAAGGGCAGACTCTGAAATATACCGTGCTCGACGAAGAAGCAAAAACAGTATCAGTAAAAGGAAATAGCAATATAGAAGGTGAGGTGATTCTACCTGATCATCCAACCGATGGCAACGTAGAATACACCTTAACAACTCTTGCTGAAAGGGCATTCTCCCACTGCAGTGACCTTACGTCGATCATTCTCCCTAACTCTGTCACAACAATCGGTGGCGACGCTTTCTACGATTGCAGTAGCCTGACATCAATTGTTATCCCTAACTCCGTTACCACCTTCGGTGCACTTGCTTTCTGCAAGTGCAGTAGCCTGACATCAATTGTTATCCCTAACTCAGTCACAACTATCGGTGATTTCGCTTTCTCCGGTTGCAGTGGCCTAACATCTATTGTTATCCCCAACTCCGTCACAACAATCGGCAACGAGGCTTTCGGCTATTGCAGTAGCCTGACATCGATTGAAATACCTAACTCAGTCACATCATTCGGTGGCAGCACTTTCTTCGGCTGCAGTGGTCTGATCTCAGTTGTTCTCCCCACCTCCATCACTACCATCGGTGGCAACACTTTCTATGGTTGTAGTAGCCTGACATCTATTGTAATACCTAACTCTATCACCTCCATCGGTAATGGTGCTTTCTACAATTGCACTAGCCTGACATCGATTGTAATACCTAACTCGGTTACTTCTATCGGAGAAAGCGCCTTTTATTCGTGCTACAACCTGACATCGATTCAGCTCTCTAACGCTATTACTTCAATAGAAGACGACACTTTTATCAAGTGCTACTCCCTGACATCGGTTGAAATCCCCAACTCTGTTACCTCCATCGGAGTTAAAGCTTTCTTCAATTGCAGTGGCCTGGTATCAGTTGAAATACCGAACTCGGTTACTTCTATCGGAGAAGGTGCTTTCTACAATTGCAGCAGCCTGGGATCTGTTGTTATTCCTAACTCCGTCACCACCATCCCTAATGACGCTTTCTCCCGTTGCAGTGCCTTGACATCAGTTGAAATCTCTAACTCCGTCACCACCATCGGTTACCAGGCTTTCTTCAACTGCAGTAGACTGACATCGGTTGTTATGTCTAACTCCATCACCACCATTGATGAAATGGCTTTCTACCATTGCGGGAGCCTGACATCTATTGTAATACCTAACTCTATCACCTCCATCGGTAGTGGTGCTTTCGACTTTTGCGATGGCCTGACAGCAGTTTATTATAATACTACTTTACCTGTTGGTGCTAACTCAAGTGTGTTCCACAATCAAACATACGCTAATGCAACGCTTTATGTGCCAGAAACTGCTGTGGGAATATTCAAGCAGATTGAGCCGTGGAAATTCTTCACCAACATCCAGGGATACAATTTCTCTTCTGGAGTGGAGGATATTACTGCCGGAGCTGAAGGAGCGCCCTGCGAGTACTTCTCGCTCTCGGGTGTGAAGATGGGCGACAGCAAGGATAGCATTGCCCCCGGTATCTACATCATGCGCCGAGGCAATACCACAAAGAAAATCACAGTGAAGTAACCCATACCGCGACCTGTTATAACCACCAACAAGCGAGCTTGCCGGCCGGTAAGCTCGCTTTTGTTTACTGACCGCCCACAGTCAATCTCCAATCCTCACGCAAAGGAGCAGAGAAAAGCTTATATCATACTGGATGTCACTATCCTATCCCCGGAGGTGTCAATTGCTCGGTTGAAAATTTCGAGGCTCGCCAGAGACTGCCACGTACACAACAATATGCAACCGCTACGCGGTAGCTCAGGTGGGGATGTTCGTGACCGTGGGTAGGCTCCTGACGTCGGTATCTACACCCCACCCCACCAACCACGGAGTGGTTGCATATTTCACAACATCACGCTTCACATAGTAACCATATATTCTGCGAGGCCTTGGCCTCGGTTTTTGCGCGTTTCTTTTCGTTTTCGCGTGTGACAAAATCGCCATCAGTCCACACCCAATGCTGTTTACTTAAGGGTGTGGATAGAATTTGGGATAGGATCTGAGACTACGATATCGAGAGCCTCGGAGAGGCGATATTGTGGTAGATACCATGAAGACACCCCACTGGTAGACTTGATTATTATACCACAATATCGCGTCTCCGACGCTCAGTCTGTTGGGCAGGATCTATACCCCATGTTCCGCTTCGCTCCACATGGGGTTGGGGACAACCCGCCTCTCCGAGGCTCCCCTTGATGTCAGCACTGTTGCTGTCTCAAAAACCACATCACCAGCTTAAGTAAACATTGAGTCCACACCTAACGCTGTCCGGGGGGCCGGTCTCTCCGTGTGATATCATAATCATGGTTGGCCGCAGGATACTATCGGCTTACATTCAGTAAAAAAAATGTAACTTTGGAGCCGATATTCCGTTGAAAAAATGTAACTTTGGAGCCGATATTCCGTTGAAAAAATGTAACTTTAGCATCTTACTCACTGATACACTGCAATATGAGACGATACCTATATAATGAGTTGAAAAAGTGGCGTTGTTCACAGAACAGAAGACCCCTTGTGTTGTTTGGCGCCAGACAGGTTGGCAAGACCTGGCTGCTGAAAGAGTTCGGTAGAACCCAGTTTAAACATACAGCATTTGTAAGTTTTGACCGTGACAAAGCAGCATCTCAACTTATGGAGACCGAAATGTCAGCTGACAATTTACTCAGGGGACTATCTGCCATCACAGGAGTAGATATCACACGCGACGAAACACTCGTAATCCTGGACGAAGTGCAGGAATGTCCCATAGCATTATATAGATTAAAAGTGTTGGCCGAAGACGCCCCGGAGTATCATATTGTGGCATGTGGCAGCATGTTGGGGATTGCTTTGCACCAGGGCATATCGTATCCCGTAGGAAAAGTAGACGAACTCTTTCTCTATCCCATGACATTTGGTGAATTCCTTTTGGCTACCGGTAACGATAAAATGCAGCATTTACTCGATTCTGGTGATTGGCCCATGATTAAAGCACTACGCAGCGAGTATATCAACCTGCTACGCCAATATTATTATGTCGGAGGTATGCCAGCCGCCGTGAAATCATATATTGAAGGTGAGGGCCTCAATAAAGTCAGAACGATACAGACACAAATTCTCAACGATTATGACCGTGACTTCAGTAAGCATGCACCGTCACGCATCGTTCCACGGATACGAATGGTATGGCAAAGCATTGTCTCGCAACTCGCAAAAGAAAATAAGAAATTCATCTTCGGTGCATTAAAAAAAGGAGCCAGAGCATCTGAATTTGAAGAAGCCGTCCAGTGGCTGACGGATGCAGGAATTGTCTACAAAATCAATCGTGTAAGCGAGGTAAAAATGCCGCTGAAATTTTACGAGGAGAGAGAAGCTTTCAAACTCTTTATCTTTGATGTTGGCATCATGGGAGCCATGGCCGATGTTCCTGCCGCGTTAATACTGATAGGAGATAATATTTTTCAAGAATACAAGGGTGCATTTACAGAGGTATACGTTGCGTCACAGTTGGCGACTACAGGAATTCCCGTCTACTATCACACTGTTGAGAAATCACGTATAGAGCTTGACTTCGTGATACAGATGCCTGATAATGTATATCCCGTTGAGGTTAAAGCCGAAGAAAATGTCAAATCCAAATCTTTGAAGACATTCATCGCTAATAATCCCCACCTGAAAGCGATACGTCTGAGCATGAAAGACCATGAGAGCCAGCCGTGGCTCGAAAACATACCTCTGTATGGCTTCGCCGAATACCTGATCGCACGCAAAAGAGCGGAAGAGCAAACCCTCCCTAATTAATTTGACATCATCCCAAAAACCTCTTGCGAGGCCCTGGCCTCGGTTTTTGCGCGTTTCTTTTCGTTTTCGCGTGTGATAATCTCACCCAGGGTGCTCATCTGAGTGAGCCCCCCCCAAAAAAAGGGAGTTGCCATGAGGGTGACACGCCTGATAATACCATCTTAGCAACTCCCCCTTAAGGGGGCTGGGGGACATTTCTCACGCGTGCGATCCGGAATAGGGAAGGGTTCAGTAGGCAGATCGGTTGGCTCTGTAGAGCCGGCGCCGGATCCAAGCAGATGGATCGCAGATTTTTTTGTGAATTCATTGTTACCGATTACAGTTTTTGAGTCAATGGATGCGTGGGCCCACATTATAAAATCCTGCGTTTCAATCTGCCCCAATCCCGCGATGCCTCGGAGAGCCTATAAATCCCGCCTTCGGAATTCTTCTCCATCCTTTCAAAAAAATCTCTGCCCCTCTGCCCCTCTGCGTGAGACTTGGGATTGAAATACATTCCGTAGGCAGATTGGTTGGCTCTGCGAGCCGAGGCATGATCTAAGCAGATGCAACGCAGGATTTTTTTCGGGGCCCTGGCCTCGGTCTTTGCGCGTTTCTCGATGTTTTCGCGTGTGATATCTATATCAGCAGGGTGGCGGGCAGCGGACGTGAGTTGTAGGTCGAGGCCATCGACTCGCCGTAGGCCCCGGCAGAACGTATGGCGATATAGTCGCCGCGCCGGGTGACAGGCAGACGCAGATCGGTAGCGAAGGTGTCGCTCGACTCGCACACCGGCCCCACCACATCATAGATCTCCGTCTCCGGCGATGTCGAGGTGAGATTCTCTATATGGTGATGTGCCTGATAGAGGGCAGGACGTATCAGGTCGTTCATGCCCGCATCGATGATCACGAATTTCTTGTCCACACCCTTCTTCACATATATCACCTTGGCGATGAGCGAGCCGCATTGCGCCACGATCGAGCGGCCCGGTTCGCATATCACCTTCTGGCCCGGCTCGGGACGGAGATAGGTGCTCAGCGTCTCGAAATATCCGGCGAAATCAGCGATGGGGTGAGCGTCAGGGTCATCATAATCGATACCGAGCCCCCCGCCCACATCGATGGTGCGGAAATGGATACCCTCGGCGGCATAATGCTCCACAAACTTGTTGATGCGCTCACACAGTATCCTGAAAGGCTCGTGAGTGAGGATCTGCGACCCGATATGGAAGTGCATGCCTATGAGCTCGAGCGATGGCGTGGCCACACAATAACGTATGGCCCGGTCGATCATACGGCGGTCGATACCAAACTTATCCTCAGCCAAACCCGTGGTGATATAATGGTGGGTGTGGGCGTCGATATCCGGATTCACACGCAGCGCCACACGCGCACGCCGGCCCGTCTCAGCCGCGATGCCGGCGATCACCTCAAGCTCCTCGATCGACTCCACATTGAGGCAGCCGATATTCTCGTCAAGGGCCAGACGTATCTCATCATCGGTCTTGGCCACCCCGGCATACACGATATCCTCGGCCTTGAAGCCATTCTGCAGGGCCAGGCGCACCTCGCCGCCGCTCACGCAGTCGGCACCCAGGCCATAGCCTGCCACAGTCTGCAAGATAGCCGGATTGGAATTAGCCTTCACCGCATAATGAATCTTGTAATTGTCAGACGGACGCGCAGCCAAAGCCTCTGACAGCGTAAGCCTGAGCAAATCCATATCATACAGATAATACGGTGTCATCACCGATTGCAGCACCGAAATGTCAATATTCTGCCTCATGAAATCCTTCCTATTGATGATTAGGCCACAAAGATAACACTTTTATTCGGGAATCACCGCATATCACTAACAAAGACAGGCACCAGCCCCCCCTGAAGGGGGAGCGGCCATGATGGTGTCATGGATGAGACAAGTCCGGGATAGGGAGGATTCCGAAGGCAGATCGGTTGGCTCTAAAGAGCCGGCGCGGGATAGGGGCAGATGCCACGCCGGATTTTTGGTGGGGGCTGTTGCACATTTTGGCTAACGCCATCTTAGCACCCCCCCTTAGGGGATTGGGGGCATGTCTCTGAATTAGTGGCCGGCGATGGTGAGCTTAGTTGTGTAGGTAACTGTGTCTGAGGTGAGGTGCAGCAGGTAGACACCTGCGGTGAGGTGCGAGGTGGGTATGGGTACGGATGCGTCGCCTTCATGCCACAGACGGCCTGCGGTGTCGTAGAGCCTGACGGTAGCGCGGTCTGCGCCTTCGCCTCTCACCGTTATGCCCCGGGGGGTGACGGTTATGTCATAGCCACCACTGCCGGGCGGCAACGCGGGTTCCGGTGACGGGTCGGAGCCGTGGAGCTGCGCTAACAGGCCGTAGATTCCGACTGAGGCGTTTCTTCTGTCGGTGCCTTTGGCAAGCGTCTTGGGGCGTGGCTGCTCGTCTGGCGGACATATATTCACCGCTGCGTATTCTTCTTGCCCGGCGTTCACTGTCACCTGCTCCACCACGGGCCATACCGCTCCCTGTGCATACCATCGGCTGTGGCGCACTATGCCGGTGGTGTCTCTCACCTCGGTCATGATGAGGTAGGTGCTCGGGATGGTGTCACCGCCAGGCAGTATGAAGCCCGCGCCCTTGCCGCTGCTGTAACGGCAGCTCACCGGATTCTCTTGATTGATACTGAGGAATATGTTGTGACGCAGAGAATCGGCCATGCCGGCGCTCCCGCATGGCAACAGGTAAGGCAGCCCGTGGCTGTACCGGATATTGTCACGGCGTGTGTCGGCTCCTACGCTCCATATCGTGTCACTGGAGATACGCACAGCCAGTCGGCACGTGGCCCGGAGACGCACCTCACTAAAGTGTCACCGTAGTACTCGAAACGCATCTCCGTCTGCCCGATGATAGCGGCCTGCTACAGATCGCACAACCCTCCATCACACTCACCGATCTCCGCATCAATCCCGTACACCGTCAGGCTCTCACCGTCGCCCGGCAGCACCTGAGCCGCCATCGCCGCCCAACCCACCACCACCATCATTATCGCAATCCGTCTCATATCATCCATTTTATTTTATATTTACCTATATATCATTAGCTTGCTCACTGACCTTATCAAAAGTCATGCCACGCCAATACAGCCTGTTATTCTCATACCTTATATAATCACCCGGAATATAAAGTTGCGTGAATGTCTTGTCTGTGAGATGCGGAATATTTATTTTGACATGAACATTACAGTCATAAAACGCCTCGGAATTTATAACTGGCGGTTGAAATAGCACTATTCCATTTTCAATACCATTACTTTTGAATGGTATTTCGGGAATATTATAAGGTAATATATAAAATAATATATCGCTGATATAATCGCACTTAACTGTGAGTGAATTCGTATTATCCAAAATATATTCTCCTGATTTACTACCTGTATCCAGATTAATTATTAGTGGAACAGTTATATTGGGCATATTAATAGTCACCATATTACCATCGAACACTGTATCGATGGTTACTTCATAATCTTTATACGGATAAGGATATGCTTCTTTATTAGTCCTGATCAAAATAAACGTATTATCAAGAACCTCATAATCACATTCAGTTAAGATATCATTTTTATGCAGAGAGATAGAATCTACTTTGGAAATATATACCTTCTCATTAGATACTTCGATAGAGTAGTTGTTAATGGAATCAGAATATATACCTTTCATAAGTGTTATATCATTTCGTATGGTTGGGCTTACAATATCCGCAAAAAATGGCATGACACTTAGTATAAATATTAAACCGCGATGATTCATGATCATTAGATATAACAAATCTTCACTCAATAATTACAGATTTGAGGATTCAGTTTCGTTTATTTTTCATTAATAATGAGGATTAGAGATGATCGAGTCAATCCTATTCATTTTCTGCCCGAGCCACAATGCATGATCTTTGTCGATATAAATATATGATTCCGGAACATATAAATTAGAGAATATTTTCTCATTATAATTCGGAATGAATATATCAAGAGCACTAAGATGCTCATACTCATAGTCCACAAGACAAATTGACGGCGAATGAAATTTTAACTTACCAATGGAGAGTCCCTGCTGAGTAATGGGGAAAAACCATGGTGTTATATGTAGGGGTGTTAATTCAAATGATATCACCAATGAATTTCTTGGTAGTTTTGCTTCATAAGCAACCTTTTTGAAATTTGTGCAAATGGTTGCATCAGATCTATTAATCTTAATATTAACTATAGTGTTATTACAGATTTCCGGCAAAAAAATTCTGACAGTAATACTATCTTGTTTGGCCTGTTCACTATAATGGGGAATAGAATACATATCTTTAAATGGATCCTTTTCTGTATCGAAAATCTGTATAGCCTTATAAAATCCGTTTCCACAAGCATTTAGAGAGAACATACCTATAGTATCCTCTAAACTTAACGTGTTTAGATCAAGTCCAATCGCATATTTTCGAGCATATAGAGTGTCGTGCTTTATAGCAATTACAGCACAGTCCATACTTAAGTAATATATTGGGCAGCTCGTAGCGGCTTTGAATGATAAAATAACAATAATTGTGATTAATACAAGTATCGTTTTCATAATTTGTAAATATAGTTATAAATAATCATATCTATTGTAATCTATTCAGTATGTAAATACTCATATAACCGATTACCATTTGAATCTTTCAATTCATAAAGCCATAGATTATTTATTTGACGAATGTCGTCTACACGCGACGGAAAGTCATATTTATCAAATGAATATTGTATTCTGTACGCTGAGAGCTCATTTCTGATTACAGTATTTTTAAGTCCCGATTGTCGCATCACTCCTTTCTCGTCATAAACAAAACCACCGGAGGATTTTGACTGAGCAATATGTCTAAGTTCATGTAATGCTAATGCATCGCTTGATTTTTCGATGTATATAACACCGTCTTTGCCCTTTACTACACGATGAGATCCATTTGCATCAACATTTCTAAAAGCATATGTATTATCCTTATCGGCTCCTAATTGTTCAATTTCGTTTTTACTCTGTTTTAGTTCATTTATCTGTGCTTTTAGATTCTCAATTTTTTTATATTCCTTTGTCGTATCTTTTCCTTTTTGTGACAGATTAGCAATTTTATTTTCACATTTTTTTACATCTTTCTCTAAATGTTCTACCTTTTTATCCATCTTACCTGTCAATCTTTTGACATATTTTTTTACCTTATCATCTTTCCAATCCTTACCTGTGGGGTCGATGCGGTTGATGGGGTTGGCGCCGCAGTAGAGGTAGGAGTGGACGGGGAGGTATTTGTCGCG
>CAZBWZ010000075.1:0-10633 GCA_964495725.1 uncultured Bacteroides sp. | reverse complement strand
GGTCGCCCCAGTATATGAAGTATTCACCATTGTGATAGCGTATGGCCGGAGCCCACACGCCGTCGCCATGATGGGCGTTGTCGTAATATTCGGTAGGATAATTGACCGGAAGGGCGTAATTGACGATTTCCCAGTTGACCAGGTCGCGGGAATGCAGTATGGGCAGACCGGGCTGGTTGGTGAAGCTTGAAGATGTGAGCCAGTAGTCGCCATCGACGCAGATCACATCAGGGTCGCTGTAGTCAGCGTTTATCACGGGATTTGTGTATGTGCCGTCGCCGTTGTCGGGCACCCACACCTTTGAAACATAGTTTTCGTCAGCCGAAGCCACCATGCCGGCGCACATCGCGCACAGGCACAAAGTCAATTTCGTGGTATTCATATCTTGAGGTTAAATTTTTTCTACCGCAAAGATAGTCATTATTTCTGAAAAGTCGCGGTCCGGGGCATCCAGCGACTATTTTTTTGCAATTCGGAAAGAATTTGCTACTTTCGCATAGAAGTTGTTTCAACATCTTCATATCATTATCGTGAAAATGCAAAGACTTATATTTATTTTTATTGCCGCCGCCCTGCTCACCGGCTGCGAGAGCAAAAAATACCGCCAGGCCCAGGGTGCCACATGGGGCACGACATATCATATCACATACAATTCTGACAAAGACCTGTCAGACTCTATCGTGGCCGTGATGCATGATATAGACATGTCGCTGTCGCCGTTTCAGAAAGAATCGCTGATCACCCGCATCAACCGGGGCGATACCGTGGCGGCGGACACCATGTTCTCTCAGGTGCTAACCCTCTCCCAGCGGGTGAATACGCTGAGCGGCGGAGCCTTTGACCCTACCCTCGCTCCGCTTATCAATCTATGGGGCTTCGGCTACGGTGAATCCGCTGAGGGCGACGGCCCCTCGCAGGCCCGGATTGACTCATGTCTGCAATGGGTGGGCATAAACGACTGCCATATCGGGCCCGACGGCGTGCTTGTAAAGAAGCATCCCAATACCGAATTCAATTTCTCGGCCGTGGCCAAAGGATACGGTGTGGATAAGGTGGCTGAGATGCTGCGCCGCAACGGATGCACCGACTTTATGGTGGAGATCGGCGGTGAGATCGCCCTCTGTGGCAAGAGCCCGCGCGGGGTTGACTGGGTGATACAGGTCGACGCCCCGGTGTATGACGCCGCCGGTATGATACACGACGAGCTCGTGTGCCTCTCCACCACCGGTGCCGGAATAGCCACGTCGGGCGATTACCGCAACTACCGCGACACCGGCAAGGGACGCGTCTCCCACACTATCAACTCCTTCACGGGTCAGCCCGTGGCTACCGGCACGGTGAGCGCCACCGTGGTGGCTCCCACTACCGCCCTGGCCGATGCCCTGGCCACCGCCATGATGGCCATGCCGGCCGACAGCGCGATAGCCATGATCGAGCGCATCGACTCCACGGAGGCGCTTATCGTCACCGGACGCGACTCGCTCAAGACGCGCGCCACCGCCGGATTCGGCAAACTGATATTCAGGAATCCAAGATGACAGTCACTACTGACAATAATATTAAACACCACACCAGATGAGACTTATAAATTTTGACGAGACTCCTTCGCTGATGAGCGAATACATGATGCAGATGCGCGACCGCGAGATACAGAAGGATCCCATGAGATTCCGCACCAATCTATATCGCGCGGCTCAGATAATGGCCTATGAAATATCGCGCACGCTCAATTACAAGCGTATAGATGTCACCACTCCGCTCGACACCGCCCGCTGTGACGTGATCGAGGACAAAGTGGTGCTGGCCACCATATTCCGCGCGGGTCTGCCCTTCCATCAGGGCTTCCTGAGCTTCTTTGACAAGGCCGAGAATGCTTTTGTATCGGCCTACCGCCGCTATCACGAGAAAGGTGACGAATTCGATATACAGATCGAATATCTGGCCTCGCCCCTGCTCGACGGCAAGACACTGATCATCTGCGATCCCATGCTCGCCACAGGCCTGTCGATGGAGCTGAGCTACAAGGCTCTGCTCACCAAGGGCACTCCGGCCAAGATACATGTGGCCTCGGTGATAGCATCGCGTCAGGCTGTGGATTATGTGGCCAAGAAATTTCCGGAGGACACCACATTGTGGGTAGGCGCCATAGACGATGACCTCAATTCGCACAGCTATATCGTGCCGGGTCTGGGCGATGCCGGCGACCTCGCTTTCGGTGTCAAGGAGTGATATTGACACCAGGTAAAAACAAGCGGTTGATGATCGGCCATGATCACCAACCGCTTGTTTTGTATCCGCTGTTTAGCCGGCCCGTGGAGATACCGTCAATAATATGAGCCCATGCCCCGGTTGGCATTGCGGTCTGAGCTGCGCCCGTTGCCGTTGCGGCGTGCGTTGCTGTAGCTGTTGTAATCGCCGAAGATGTCGTCCTCGTCATCCTCCTCATCCTGATCTACCGGAGCCTGTTCGCCCTTCTTGAGCTTGGGCTTGTTCTTCTTTATCTCGTAAGGCTTCTGCATGTCGATGGGAGTGTCGTAGATGTTCCAGTCCTGGCTTATATCCCAGTTTTTCTTCAGCACCACCTTCTTAGGGTAGTAATATACCTCCTCGGGCTGCACGCTGTCTACAAGATTGCCCGTATCCCACTTGCCGTTGCTGTTGCTGTCGATATACAGGCGGGCGTAGACGGTGCCCGGATTCTGATACGGGAAGTCTGCTATGCCGTTGACCACCGGCGCGGTGGCTATCACCTTGTCGCTCTTGTCGAGCAACTCCACGATGCCGCACGAGTCCAGCCCTGTCACGCTGAACTTAAGGTTGCTGTATTCCTCCAGCTCCCTGATCTTGAATTCCTGCTGTATGGTATTGTTCCACTTGCCGTAGATATTGGTCACGACAGCCGAGTCGACGGTGATCCTGTAGGATGCACCGGGTTTCCACTTATGCTCGATATATCGGTCAAGCAGCGGATTGAGGGTGTCCACCAGCATACCGATGCCCTTGACATCGACCCACAGGGTGTCTTCCTTGATAGCGAGATGCACACCGGCGGGGTTGATGGAGTCGATCGGCTGCTTGGCGGCAAAGCGCAGCGGCACATTCACATCGAGTGTGGCACCTCCCTGTATGCCGAAGTCAAAGAATTCGATCTTGGGCACGGTGTCTTCCTCCACCTCCACGTCTTTTTTCTTTTTCTTTTTGTCCTTGGTGTTGATCTTGGGATCTTTGAAGAAGAACCGCAACGTATCCGAGCGCCACGACAGCTGGCTGGTGGAGTCGGTACGCAGATACTCGACAGCGAGCATCAGCGAGTCGGTGGACAATACCGATGTGTCGGTGATCCAATATTGCAGCGAGTCGAGGGTCTCGGTCTTCTGTACGATGGCCCAGCGGTCGTCGGTGAGGCCCTTGTTTTTGTCGGATACGATGGTGAGACGCGGCAGCGTGTCTGCGGGTGTCGACATCTTTATCTCTATGCGTGAGCGCTCGGGGCGCGAGTAGTCCTTGAGATACTGCGGCCGGTAATTCTCATTAAACCATGTGAGCAATATGTCATTAGGGAAGTATGCGTAGCCCTTGCGCTCGACAAGCGAGTCAAGATTGAGCGACGAGCGGAGAGTGTCGACCACGGTTATCTCCTCGACATATGGTGATACAGTCACGGGATAGAAGGCTATATCCTCCGAGCGGTCCCACTTGAAGTCGCGGTTGAGATCGTTGAGGGCGTAGATATGGTAATTGCCCGGCTTGAGATTGTGGATGGTGAACTGCCCGAGCTGGTTGGTGCGGGCGATGCGCTCAAGTGGCAGCGTGCGTATGGCTGTATCTGCAAGATTGGAGTATACGCCCACGAGCAGGCCCTGGGCAGGCTCAAGAGTGCGGGCCTCGAACACCATGCCCGAGATGCGCAGCGAGTCGATGGTGTCGCCGGTCGAGAAATAGGTGGCGAATCCGTCGAGCACATTGCCCTCGTTGAGGTCTTTGATGGCATCCGCGAAGTCGATGGTGTAGGTAGTGTTTGGCAGCAAGGTATCCTGTAGCTCCACGGTGACATGCCGGCCGTTGGCCGACACACGGGCGTTGTCTTTCTGCGCCGGTGACACGATCACTTTGTTGAAGGCATCCTCAAGCTGCACATTCTCGTTGAAATACAGGTCGATACGCTGGCGGGTGACGTTTGTTGCACCAATAGGCGGATTAGATGACACAAACACAGGCGGCTTCTCGTCGCGCGGACCGCCCTCAGGGCGTCCGATACTCGCACACGCCGTGGCAAGCAATGCCAGCACCGCTACCGCCAGCCATTGCATACCAGTCAATCTGTATTTTACCGTCTGTTTCATTCCACAAAATTAATCAAAATATAATTCATAACAAAAAACATCGCCTGTTGCGCCAAGCATTGGCATAATTTATTAACTTTGCAGGATAATCAAAAAACACGATATGAAGTTTGTATCATGGAATATCAATGGCCTGCGCGCTGTGTGCAACAAGGGATTTGACGAAATATTCAATAGTCTCGACGCCGATTTTTTCTGTATGCAGGAGACCAAGCTCCAGCAGGGACAGATAGACCTGAAGTTTCCGGGCTATGAGAGCTACTGGGATTACGCGGAGAAAAAGGGATACTCCGGCACCGTGATCTTCACCCGCCACATTCCCCTGTCGGTATCTACCGGCATAGGCGTGCCCGAGCACGACCGCGAAGGCCGCGCCGTGACCCTCGAATACGATAAATTCTTTCTTGTCAATGTATATGTGCCCAATTCCCAGGGCGAACTGGCCCGTCTGCCCTACCGCATGACCTGGGAACAGGCCTTTCTCGACTATGTCAAGGGCCTCGATGCCCGCAAGCCGGTGGTGATATGCGGCGACCTCAACGTAGCCCACAAGGAAATAGACCTCAAGAATCCCGCGACCAACCACCGCAACGCCGGATTCACCGATGAGGAGCGGTCGTGCTTCTCGCGCCTGCTCGACAGCGGATTCATCGACACCTACCGCTATTTCTACCCCGACAAGGAAGGCGCATACAGCTGGTGGAGCTACCGATTCAAGGGTCGCGAACGCAACATCGGCTGGCGTATCGACTATTTCCTTGTATCACAGAGACTGGAGACGGCGCTCGAAGGCGCTGACATCAGAAACGACATCCTCGGCAGCGACCACTGCCCAGTCACACTCTCACTGAATATCTGAATCCATGGCCACAAACAAGACTAACGCAGCCCGGCTCCTCGACCGCGCCAAAATACCTTACGAACTCATCCCATACGAATTCGATGAGAATGATCTGGCCGCACAGCATGTGGCCGATGCCTTGGGCGAGGACATCAACCGTGTGTTCAAGACTCTCGTGCTCCACGGCGACAAGAGCGGATATTTTGTATGCGTCGTGCCCGGCAACCACGAGGTTGACCTCAAGAAGGCCGCAAAGGCCGCCGGCGCCAAGAAAGCCGAACTCATCCCCATGAAAGAACTGCTGCCCCTGACCGGGTATATCCGGGGCGGCTGTTCGCCCATCGGCATGAAAAAGCCGTTTCCCACATTCTTCCACACCACCGCCACCGACTGCGAAGAGATATACGTAAGCGCCGGACAGCGTGGCCTGCAGCTCAAGCTCAAGCCCGATGACCTGATATCATACGTAAAAGGCACGGTAGCCGACCTCACCGCAGAATAAAACACACCGACAGCAGATGAATACCACAGGCGAAATATACAGGCTCACATCCTATGGCGAGAGCCACGGCCCTGGCATCGGAGGCATTATCGACGGCATCGAGCCCGGTCTTGCTATCGACCTTGAGCAGGTGCAGCGGCAGCTCGACCGACGCCGCCCCGGCCAGTCAGATATCACTACCCCGCGAAAGGAGACTGACCGTGTGGAGATACTATCGGGGATGCACGAAGGCCTCACCACCGGCACCCCGGTAGGATTCTTAGTGCGTAACGCCGATCATCATTCGGCTGATTATGACAACCTGCGCGATGTATTCCGTCCGTCTCACGCCGATTACACCTACACCGTGAAGTATGGCGTGCGTGACCATCGGGGCGGAGGCCGCTCGTCGGCCCGCGAGACCATCTCACGTGTGGTGGCCGGAGCCTTCGCCGCCCAGGCGCTCGCGTTGCGCGGCATAAAGATCAGCGCCTATACGTCACAGGTGGGAAATATCTGTGTCACCAAGCCCTATACCGAGCTCGACCTTGACGCAGCCGACATCAACGATGTGAGATGCGCTGACCCAGAAAAGGCAGAAGAGATGCGTGCCCTGATAAAGGAGGTGCAGAGGGCCGGTGACACCATCGGCGGTGTAATCACCTGCGTGATCCGCGGTGTACCGGCCGGACTGGGCGACCCGGTGTTCGGCAAGCTGCAATCACGTCTGGCCTCGGCGATGCTCAGCATCAACGCCGCCAAAGGTTTTGACTACGGCATGGGCTTCGCCGGCTGCGGCTGCCGTGGCAGCGAAATGATCGACACATTCGTACCCGCCGATGATGCGATACCCCGTATCCACACCCTCACCAACCATTCAGGCGGCATACAGGGTGGTATCAGCAACGGCGAGGACATCTATTTCAGGGTGGCGTTCAAACCCGTGGCGACACTGCTGCGCGATGTCTCTACGGTAGACCGCTGCGGCAATCCCGCCACCGTACACGCCCGGGGCCGTCACGACCCCTGCGTACTGCCCAGGGCCGTCCCCGTGGTCGAAGCCATGGCGGCTATGGTCATCTACGACTCGCTGCTGCTGGCCGCGACATACGGTCGAGGATAAGCACTGACTCGGGTCCCATGTTGAAGAGAAGGTCGAGCACTGACATGCCGGGTATGAAGCCGAACCGCCCGGCGCGCACTTGATAATACTCGATGTCTTCTATGTCGGCGAAGTTATTTGCACGCAGGTCTATACACTCTTCATCAGACGCTGGTGCGCCGTATATCACCTCTGTGTCCATGCCCAGGGTGCGCCTCAATGTCTCGTCTATGCCCCGGCAGAGCTCGGTCACCGTTATGTCCGCATCGGCTATCCAGGGCTTGAAGCGGTCGATATAGTATTCAAAATATGGTGTGCGGCCGTAGGCCGATTCGAGTGACACGATATGATTGTGCCACCACTGTCCGTGTGATGATACACGCACGCTGCTCCACTGATGGGGGGCTCCGGCCACGGGCCGCGATACCGGCACGGTGAGCGTAAGCTGTCCGTGTGTATCGGCTATGCCGCACCGGTGTATGCTCTTGAATCGCTTGTCGTATCTCAGGTCTGTGTCAATGAAGGCGCGTCCGCACCGCCACAAGGCGGCGTAATACCTCACCGAGCCGAAGTATTGCGGGGCGAATACCGCCGTGGCTCCGTGTCCGCTCATTTGTCAGGGTTGGCGTCGATGAATATGCGGTCGGTGCGCAGACCGCCGTTGAAGAGGCTGCGCTCCTGATCAAAGGATGCGATCACAAACACCGGAGTGCCCACGATATGGTCTTCAGGCACGAAGCCCCAGAAGCGTGAGTCGAGCGAATTGTCGCGGTTGTCGCCCATCATGAAGTAATAATCCATGGCGAAGGTGTAAGTGTCGGCGGGCTTGCCGTCGATATACAGCTTGCCGTCGGTGAAATGGGAGTCGGTATGTCCCTCGTAGTTGCGGATGCAGCGGTTGTAGAGCTGCCAGGCCGTGGAGTTGAAGTTTTTGATGGTGAGCCCTTTCTTTGGTATCAGCACACCGTTGGCGCCTCCCCAGTCGGATGTGGTCCAGTTTCTGCTTACATCAGCCTTGAGCGGATACATCTCGCCTCTGGTGAAGTTGACCACAGGCATATCGTTATATTTCTCGGCTTTCACGAGCATTCCCTTGTCAGCGAGATTCTTTATCATCGCGGAGGTAAGGGGCACGAAATATATGCTGCTGCCGTCGGGCACCTGCATGTAATCGATGAAGTTGGTGTAGTTGTCTCCGTCGGTCACGGGCTGCACGTCACCCGTGGCAATGCCGAGCTCGTGAGCTGTCCCGGGCGTGAGTGGGGTGTTGAGCGCAAGGATATAATTGAACTGCACGTTTTCGGGCATCGGTTGCGCCACACCATCGATATATATTGTGTCGCCGGAGATACGGATACGCTGTCCGGGGAGCCCCACGGCTCTCTTCACATAATTCTCACGGCGGTCCACCGGCCTGTATATGATGTCGCCGAAGGTCGCCTTGTCGGTATTGACACGTTCGCGGCCATACTGTGCCACGAGCTGATCGTAATATCTGCCGCCTACTACCGGATTGTTCTGCTCCTCCGACTTCAGCGCCACAGTGTCGCCGGCCGGGAAGTTGAACACCACGATGTCGAATGTCTCCACATCTCGCAATCCCTTCAGGCGGTGATAGCTGTTGGTGGGCCAGTCGAGATAACTTTTGGTGTTGATTATCGGCAGTTTATTGTGTACCAGCGGGAAGTGGATGGGTGTCATGGGCACACGCGGACCGTAGGTCACCTTGTTAACCCACAGGTAATCGCCGGTGAGCAGGGTCTTCTCCAGCGACGACGAGGGTATCATGTAATTCTGCCCGATGAAAGCGAAAATGAAATATACAAGCACCAGGGCATACACTATGGCATCGACCCAGCTCATCACGCTCCTCACCACGGGATTCTTGCTCTGCTTCCACTTTGTGAGGGGGATATAGCCCGTGATATAGATATCGAAGAGCAGGAATATGAATAGCCACAGCCACCAGTTGCCTACCCATGCCACCCATAGGGTGAAGATGACGGCTACTATTGCGAATCTCACCCAGCGCGTGGTCTTCACCGCGTGAATCCGCCGCATGAAGTCGTCAGCGGCTCCTGCATGTGATGCGGCACCCTCGGGTGCTGGTTCGCCATTGTGCAGTGCGTTGTCTTTTGCCGTACTGTTGTCCGTATTATTGTGGTGTGAAGCGTCTGCCATCGGGATTGTGTTTTTAATATTTAATGGATGGGTATCTCTCTGTGTATCGACTCATGCAGCGAGATGAGTGTCTCTGTGCCGGTGACTCCGGGGATATTCTGTATCTTGTCATTGAGCAGCCTCATCAGATGCTCGTTGTCACGGGCATAAAGCTTTACGAGCATGGTATACGGGCCTGTGGTGAAATGACATTCGATAATCTCGTCGATCTTCTCAAACTCCGGCACCACATCACGGTACATGGCACCGCGCTCGAGATTCACCCCGATGTATGTGCAGGTGGTGTATCCCAAGGTGCGCGGATTCACATGATAGCCCGAACCGGTGATGACTCCTACGTCGATCAGGCGCTGCAGGCGCTGATGTATGGCGGCGCGTGACACTCCGCAGTCTTCGGCTATGTCTTTTGAGGGAATACGCGCGTTTCTGATCACTATATCGAGGATTTTTTTATCAAGAGTATCTATTTTTTCCATTTTTGCTTTCTTGGTATTATTTTAACGGCAAAATTACAAAAATACGCGCCATCTCGCCAACTTATTACACTTTATTAACGAAATATGGCCCGCAGCTATCCTCAGGATAGCCTTATCTGACACTTTGTAAGAAAAAAGCGGATACCCCCGTGTGGGAGTATCCGCCTGTATCGGTAAATATTATGCCGTCAGTCGCGTGATCCGCCGAAGAAACGGAGCAGGTAGAGGAAGAGGTTGATGAAGTCGAGATAGAGCGTGAGCGCTCCGACAGTGGCCAGACGGCTCACCATGTTGTCAGGAGCGTAGGCCGCCATCCTCTTCACCTGCTGGGTATCCCAGGCTGTGAGGCCCACGAAGATAAGCACGCCGGCGATAGAGATGATCCAGCCGAGCGGACTGCTCTTCAGAAACATATTGACAAGCGAGGCGATGATAAGACCGATGAGGGCCATGAATAATATCGAGCCCATCTTGGATAGATCGCGGTCGGTGAAGTATCCGTAGACACTCATGGCACCGAATGTACCGGCAGTGATGAAGAATGTCGTGTATATGGCACTCATGTCATATACCAGGAATATTGACGACAGCATCATGCCGTTGATTATTGCAAATAAGTAGAACAGGCCTGTGGCTACCGAAGAGCTCAATTTGTTGATCGCTCCCGATACACCGAACACGATGCCGAGCTCGGCTATGATGAGCACCCACATCACCGCACGGTTGCCGTAGAGGAAGTTGATCATGCCCTGTGAACTTGCACAGAATAGAGCCACCACAGCGGTGACGAGCAGGGCCAGAGTCATCTTTACGTACACTTTCTTCATCACGGATGATACGCGTGAGTCAAGCGACATTGACTGCTGCCCGTAGTTTTGTTGATTTGAGTAATCAGGATAATTGTTCATATCTTTAGGTTTTGTGATTTTCGTAAGTTGTTAACTTAATAAACAACCGGCAGGCGCTATGGTTGCACGCCGGTATTTATTTAGACATACATAATGTAAAAAGATTAACGACTCACTGAAAAAAAATCCGGTCACATCCTCTCCGGCACCTCCATGCCCAGCAGTGATGTGGCACGCTTGATCACCTCGGCTGTGGCCCGGCTCAGCGACAGACGCAACGAGCGTGTGGCGGCATCGGTCTCGCCCAGGATGCTGTAGTCGTGGTAGAACTGGTTGAACGTCTTGACAAGATCGTAGACAT
>CAZBWZ010000074.1:0-10688 GCA_964495725.1 uncultured Bacteroides sp. | reverse complement strand
CGCATAAATAATATAATCACATAATCCGAATCTTAATCTCAGTTTTCACAAATCCCAGACAGTTTCAGTCAGGACGGGCAGTGGCAGAGCCAAAGCCCGTCTTTATTTATCCGATATACAAAAAATGCGGGTGACACCCGCATTTTTTTGTATATCGGATTATTTCTTCCGTGTGTATGGCCTTACCTTCCGCAATACCATTGCCGAGCGCGACGGCAGATAGAGATGTAGCCACTCTACCCCATGGGGTGTGTAGAGAGGATCGGATTGTGTGAGGTGCTCCACTTTCTCGTCGATATTGCCGAAGCCTCCGAAATCAGGATTATCAGACGACAGCACCGTGCGGTATTTGCCACCGGGAGCAAGCACTCCGTAGCCGTCAAACGACTTGAAGGGATGGAAATTGAATACAAACAGATACTCGCCGCGCATAAACGCGAGCACCTGGTCATCGTCCTTCTCCCATATCTTCACTACCGGCAGCGACTGGAAATTGTAGATACCCGACACGAGATGTATCATGGCATTGTCGAAATTCTGCAGGTAGATATACTTAAGATTCTCATCATCCACGAGATTCCACTGCCTACGGGCATATTTATAACTCCAGCCATTGCCTTCGCGCGGGAAATCGATCCATTCGGGATGGCCGAATTCGTTGCCCATGAAGTTGAGATATCCGCCGTTGATCGATGCGAGAGTCACCAGACGTATCATCTTATGGAGGGCAATGCCGCGGGCCACCACCGCATTGTCGTCTTCTCTCATCATGTGCCAGTACATCTCCTTATCGATCAATCTGAATATGACGGTCTTGTCACCCACCAGAGCCTGATCATGACTCTCCACATAGGATATAGTCTTCTCATCGGCACGTCTGTTGGTCAGCTCCCAGAATATCGATGTGGGATGCCAGTCTTCGTCTTTCTTCTCCTTGAGTGTCTTGATCCAGTAGTCGGGTATACCCATTGCCATGCGGTAATCGAATCCTATGCCGCCGTCGCTGAACGGCAGGGCCAGACCCGGCATACCGCTCATTTCCTCGGCAATGGTGATCGCGTGAGGATTGAGCTGGTGTATGAGTTTGTTGGCAAGGGTAAGATATGTGATGGCGTTGGTATCCTCGCCGCCGTTGTAATAGTCATCATAGCTACCGAACGACTGACCCAGGCCATGGCTGTAATAGAGCATGGAGGTGACACCGTCGAAACGGAAACCGTCAAACCTGAATTCCTCTATCCAGTACTTGCAATTGGAGAGCAGGAAATGAAGCACCTCATTTTTTCCGTAGTCGAAACACAGTGAATCCCAAGCCGGATGCTCGCGCCGTCCGTCGCCGTAGAAATACAGGTCGTAGCTGCCGTCGAGACGTCCCAGACCCTCTACTTCGTTTTTCACCGCGTGAGAGTGTACGATATCCATGATCACGGCGATACCGGCCTCATGAGCGGCATCGATAAGAGCCTTGAGCTCCTCGGGTGTGCCGAAGCGGCTCGACGGGGCGAAGAAGCTGCTCACGTGGTAGCCGAACGATCCATAGTAGGGATGCTCCTGAATCGCCATTATCTGTATGGCATTGTATCCATCGGCGGCGATACGAGGCAGGATATTCTCCCGGAACTCATTATATGTACCCACGCCCTCTTTGTCCTGGGCCATGCCGATATGGCACTCATAAATAAGCAGAGGCTTGGTATCAGGCACAAAATTATTCTTCTGCCACGAGTAAGGTGTCTCCGGCTCCCATACCTGTGCCGAGAATATATGGGTGTTTTCGTCCTGCACCACACGGTTGGCGTATGCGGGTATGCGTTCGCCCACCCCCCCGGGCCAATGTACCATCATCTTGTACAGATCGCCATGGTGGATATCATCTTTGCCGAGCTGTATCTCCCACACGCCATTGTCGAGGGGCTTGAGCTCGTATTTGAGTTCTTCCTTCCATCCCGAGAAATCACCTATGAGCACAATCTGGTCGGCATTCGGAGCCCATTCGCGGAACACCCATCCGTCGGGAGTGCGGTGCATCCCGAAATACTTATGCGCGTTAGCGAAATCATTGAGCGAGTGGGTCTGCTGAGTGAGGTCGGCCTCCTTGCGGATGGCATCGAGATGACGGCCTTCGATAGCCTCGGCAAAGGGTTCGAGCCAGGGGTCGTTGCGCAGTATCGGGAGCAGTTTTTTTCTCGGCTTCCTTTTAGGCGCAGCTGATTCATTCACGTTTTTTTCTCCCCCTGTTTTGGCCTGAGCTGATTTTTTAGAGGAGACAGTTTTTTTAGTTGCCATGATATTATGTTATGAATTTGATAAGTCAGAAGTCAGAATGCCGAGGGCAGAAGTACGCAGGGCGGAAGTCAGTCGATGAGGGCGCGGATAGCCAGAGCGTAGCTTTTGTCACCGAAGCCGCTGATCGATCCCTTGCACACCGGTGCGATAAGCGAGCGGTGGCGTATCTCCTCACGGGCGAATACATTGCTCAGATGCACCTCGATCACCGGAGCCGGCACGGCGGCGATGGCATCGGCGATGGCCAGAGAGGTATGGGTATATGCTCCGGCATTGAGCACGATGCCGATACAATCAGGATCAAATCCGGCCTGATGTATAGCATCTATGATATCGCCCTCATGATTGCTTTGTTTCCACTCCACGGCCATGCCGTCGGGTATCAGGGCGGCTGTGCGTGCGGCAATCGTGTCGAGTGTATCGGTGCCGTATATTTCAGGCTCGCGGCGCCCCAGCAGATTCAGGTTGGGGCCGTTGATTACGAGTATTCTTTGCATGGGTCAGTGTTTCAGTTCTACCTTATGTGTCGGGGGCAACTCCTTGTTACGTCTGTCCACCGCATCTATCACATTGTGGGCAAGATGGATGAATGCCTGAGCCGAGACACTGTCGCCCAGCGCCACAGGTGTGCCCTCGTCGCTGTGGCGGCCTACAGCTGCCACCAGAGGTATCTGGGCCAGCAGCTCCACATCCATATCCCGGGCCATCCGTGCGGCTCCGCCGTCACCGAATATATAATATCGCTCGTCGGGATGCTTCTCGGGGGTGAACCATGCCATATTCTCGACTACGCCGAGCACCGGCACATTCACCTTGTCTCCGGTAAACATCGCTATACCGCGGCGGGCATCGGCCAGAGCCACTTCCTGGGGGGTGCTCACTATCACCACACCGGTGATGCCGAGATGCTGCACGAGCGTGAGGTGGATATCACTGGTGCCCGGAGGCATATCGATGAGGAAATAGTCGAGTTCGCCCCAGTCGGCATCCTCGATGAGCTGTGTCAGGGCTTTCGAGGCCATGCCTCCGCGCCACACCACAGCGCTGTCCTTATCCACGAGCAGGCCGATCGACAGCAGCTTCACGCCGTATTTATCATGAGGTATGATCATATCGTGGCCATCCACATTGTGCATATACAGCTGCTCGCCCTCTATACCAAACATCGTGGGCACCGACGGACCGAATATATCGGCGTCGAGCAGACCCACCTTATAGCCCTCGCGGGCAAGAGCCACAGCGAGATTGGCGGCCACGGTGGATTTGCCCACGCCGCCCTTGCCCGACGACACGCCTATTATGTTTTTCACGCCCGGCAGCACCGGAGGCTTGGGAGCCGGAGCCGGCTGCAGGGTCACTGTCGATATTTCCGGCTCTATCTCTTTGCCTATATGTGTCTTGAGAGCTACCTCGGCCGATTTCACGAGTGATTTGATGAAAGGATCAGTAGGTCGCTCGAATACAAGCGAGAAGCTGACCTTGTTACCGTCGATGCGGATATCATCGTCCACCATACCGAGCTCGACGATATTCTTGCCGTTGCCCGGATAACGCACATTGGAGAGTGCGTCGAGTATAAGTCTGGGATATAGGGTCTCCATTTATATTTTCAGGTTTATCATCTGTTGGATATTCTTTATTTAATGGCGCGAAGCGCTGTGCATGTTGATGATGTCATGACCCCTGGATCACGCCGCGCGAATAGCTGCGGTAGGTGTCAAAGGGTATCTCCTCATCGTATTCGTCAAGGGTATGGTCGGGCACGGTGAACGACAGCAACTTGATAGTGAGGCCGCGGTCGAGCCACTGCGATTCGTAATGTGTGCGTATGTCGGGCACACGCGAGGCCACCTCGCTGTGATACAGGTCATCCGTGTCTATATCGGGATCGATATTGTTTTTCCTGAGCAATTGCGAGGTATATGTGTACAGAAACGGGCTGTCGGTCTTGAGATGTATCTTGCCGTCGGGATTCATCACCTTACGGTAGAGATCGAGAAAGCGGCTTGAGGTAAGACGTTTCCTCACCTTCTTCATCTGCGGGTCAGGGAATGTGATCCATATCTCAGAGACCTCGCCTGGGGCGAAAAAGTGATCGAGCAGCTCGATGGATGTGCGCAGGAAGGCGGCATTTGACAGCCCCTCGCGGCGCACCTGCGACGCTCCGTTATACATACGCGCGCCCTTGATGTCGATACCGATGAAGTTTTTGTCGGGACACAGGCGGGCGAGTCCCACGGTGTATTCTCCGTGACCGCAACCGAGCTCCAGCACTATGGGATTGGAATTTACAAAGAAATCCCCGTGCCATTTGCCTTTCAGCGGGAAGCCCGAGCTATTGAGAACAGCAAACGGATACTGCAACACACAATCCATGTGCTCCATCTCGGCAAATTTTCTCAGCTTGTTTTTTCCCATATATAAATAAGAATGAATTTCTCACAAAGATACAATATTTTAATGTAAATAAAAATCAAATATCACCCCGCACACGATGTAGATAATTATGTCACTAAGTTATCTACATCGTAGATAATATATATAATAATCTATATATAAATATTTTAAAATGTAGATAAAGCGTAGATAACGCTTTGATAACTATATATGACATCATGATACTTTTATTGTTTGTAGCGTCAGTTGATGGATTCAAGCATCATGATAAAATATGCGACCGCTCCGTGTTCTAACGGTCGAAAGACTTTTATCTGAGGCCATAGAGATAACATCAGACAAGCACCCATGGTGAAGAATATCACACGCTAAAAAGAAAGAAACGCTCAAAAACACTCAAAAAAAATTTTTGAGTGTTTTTGTGTAGTTTCGCGTGTGCTCATGATAGCGTCAGAGATCACATCAGCGAGAGCGTCGGGTTTATCCATACCGATATGTAGATAGGCTGTAGATAAATGTCGAAAACACGTAGATAACGCTGTAAAAAACCGTTGATAAATGCATGATAAGTTTTTATAAAAAATCAATGCCGGAACTTTTACGAACACCGGATTTTTATATACCGATGCCTATCCGTGAAATCAAAATTTCCTGTCAATAATTTATCCACAATTTTTCAACTCCTATATCCGGTGGTTATCTACACTTATTACCGTATTTATCTTCATCACACAAAAAAAAGTTATTTGATTATAAGTGATCATTAAGTTATCTACAATGTCAATAACACACTTAAACATCTTAAAATAAGAGCATATGCACGATAATAACATGTAGATAAACATCAACAACACATTAAAGCAAACACAAGGCCGAAAACTTATCTACAATTATCGCCGAGCTTATTATTGTTATTAAAAGAATTAAAGAATAAATATATTTTAATTTAAACACTTAATAAAAATAACGGCAAAGACCGTCACCGTCGAAAAACCGCTGTTGGTAAGCACACAAAAAATCACTAACTTTGCCGATGTTATCATCTAACACCATATAATATGCAGGAGAAAGATCTCATCGAAGATATCAACCGCCTGAAAAAAGAAAAAAAGGCGGTGATACTTGCCCACTATTACCAGCGCCCGGAAATACAGGATATCGCCGACTACATAGGCGATTCTCTGGCCCTGGCTCAGAAAGCTGCCACGCTCGATGCCCCGGTCATCGTGATGTGCGGTGTCCACTTCATGGGAGAGACCGTCAAGATACTGTGTCCTGACAAGAAAGTGCTCATTCCCGACCCTGAGGCCGGATGCTCGCTCGCCGACAGTTGTCCTGATGATAAGTTCGCGGAGTTTGTGGCCGCTCATCCCGGCTACACCGTGATATCATACGTCAACACATCGGCCGGAGTAAAAGCGCTCACCGATGTGCTCGTGACATCCGGCAACGCACTGAAGATAGTCAGCACCTTTCCCGACGACGAAAAGATAATATTCGGTCCTGACCATAATCTGGGCACATATATCAACAATGCCACCGGACGCGACATGCTGCTGTGGGACGGCGCCTGCCACGTGCATGAGCAATTCTCGCTTGAGAAGATTCTCAAGATGAAAGACGGGAATCCCGGCAGCAAGATACTGGTACACCCCGAGTGCAGGCAACATCTGCATGTCATAGCCGACAAGGTGGGCAGCACGGCGGCATTGCTCGACTATGCCGTGAATAGCGATGCCGATACATTTATTGTAGTGACCGAGAGCGGTATCCTGCACGAGATGCGCAAGAAATGTCCGGATAAGACCTTCCTGGCCGCTCCGCCCGAGGATGCCGGCTGCGCCTGCAACGAATGTGCTTTCATGAAACTCGTCACACTTGAGAAGCTGCGCGACTGTCTGCGCGATGAGCAGCCCGAGATAGAGGTGGATCCGGCGATAGCCCTCAAGGCCCGCCGCCCCATCGAGCGTATGCTCGCACTTTCATGACCGACTTCATAACCCGTAACTCTGACCTATTACTTATACAGATGGATTACAATCATAGAGAAATTGAGCCCAAGTGGCAGAAATATTGGAAAGACAACAAGACATATCATGTAGAGGCTGATAAAGACAAGAAGAAATACTATGTGCTCGACATGTTTCCCTACCCCTCGGGCGCGGGTCTGCATGTAGGCCATCCGCTTGGATACATCGCCAGCGATATCTTCTCGCGTTACAAGCGCCTCAACGGATTCAATGTGCTGCATCCCATGGGCTACGATGCCTACGGTCTGCCGGCCGAGCAATATGCCATACAGACCGGCCAACATCCCGAGATCACCACAGTGAAAAACATAGAGCGCTACCGCAGCCAGCTCGACAAGATAGGTTTCTGCTACGACTGGGACCGCGAGATACGTACATGCGACCCCGGATATTATAAATGGACACAGTGGGCCTTCATACGCATGTTTAATTCGTATTACGACAACAAGGCCGGCAAGGCGATGCCCATCAGCGACCTTGTGGCCCACTTTGAAAAAGAAGGCACCGCCGGCGTGGATGCCGCCTGCTCTAAGGAGCTCGACTTCACGGCAGCCCGGTGGCATGAGATGTCGGAAAAAGAAAAGAGCGACGTGCTGATGAACTACCGTATCGCCTATCAGGGCGAGACGATGGTCAACTGGTGTCCCAAGCTCGGCACCGTGCTCGCCAACGACGAGGTGAGCGAGGGTGTATCCATCCGCGGCGGATATCCCGTGGAACAGAAGGTGATGCGCCAATGGTGTCTGCGTGTATCGGCCTACGCACAGCGTCTGCTCGACGGCCTCGACACAGTGGACTGGACCGACAGCCTCAAGGAGACACAGCGCAACTGGATAGGCCGCAGCGAGGGCGCCGAGATGAAATTCAAGATCGACGGCAGCGATGTTGAGCTCGAGATATTCACCACACGCGCCGATACCATCTTCGGCGTGACATTCATGGTGCTCGCGCCTGAGAGCGTATATGTAGACATGCTCACCACCCCCGCACAGCGCAAGGCCGTCGACGATTATCTCGCCGAGGTAAAGCATAAGACCGAGCGTGAGCGTATGATCGACAAGAAGGTGACCGGCGTATTCTCCGGCGCTTACGCTATCAATCCGCTCAACGGCAAGAAGATACCCGTGTGGATAAGCGATTACGTGCTTGCCGGCTACGGCACGGGCGCCATCATGGCCGTACCCGCCCATGACAGCCGCGACTATGCGTTTGCCCGCCATTTCGATCTCCCCATCATCCCGCTTATCGAGGGTGCGGATGTGTCGGAGCAGAGCTTCGACGCTAAAGAAGGTATCGTGACCAACAGCAAGAGCGAGCTGCTCGATCTCAACGGCCTACAGGTAAAGGAGGCCATAGCTGCCACTAAAAAACGTATCGCAGAGCTCGGCCTTGGCAAGGTGAAGGTCAACTACCGCCTGCGCGACGCCATATTCAGCCGCCAGCGCTACTGGGGTGAGCCATTCCCTGTATACTATAAAGACGACATACCATATATGCTCGATATCGAGGAACTGCCGCTGCTGCTGCCCGAGGTAGACCAGTTCCTGCCCACTGAGACAGGTGAGCCGCCTCTGGGACGCGCCAAAGACTGGCACACCGCCGACGGTCACCGTCTGGAGCTGTGTACGATGCCGGGCTTCGCCGGCTCCTCGGCATATTACCTGCGCTACATGGATCCGCACAACGACCGGTGCCTCGTATCAAAGGAGGCCGATGAATACTGGCGCAATGTCGACCTGTATCTCGGAGGATCGGAGCATGCTACCGGTCACCTTATCTACAGCCGTTTCTGGAATAAATTCCTCTACGACCTCGGTGAGGTGTGCGAGCCCGAGCCTTTCAAGAAGCTCATCAACCAGGGCATGATACAGGGCCGCAGCAACTTTGTGTACAGGATCAAGGATACCAATACCTTTGTGTCGCACGGCCTCAAGGACCAGTATGATGTGACACCTATACATGTCGATGTCAACATCGTGTCAAACGATGTGCTCGATATCGATAAATTCCGTGCATGGCGTCCCGAATTCAAGGATGCCGAGTTTGTGCTCGAAGACGGCAAGTATGTATGCGGATGCGCTGTTGAGAAGATGTCGAAATCGATGTTTAATGTGGTCAATCCCGATGACATTGTCGAAAAATACGGAGCGGATACGCTGCGCCTCTACGAGATGTTCCTCGGTCCGCTTGAGCAGAGCAAGCCATGGGACACCAACGGCATAGACGGTGTCAACCGCTTCCTCAAGAAGCTGTGGGCTCTCTTCTATAAGGGCGACCAGAAGCTCGTGGATGACAGCGCGCCCACAAAGGAGAATCTCAAGAGCCTGCACAAGCTGATAAAGAAGGTGACCTACGATATAGAGAATTTCTCGTTCAATACATCCATCTCGGCCTTCATGATATGTGTCAACGAGCTCACACAGCAGAAGTGTCATTCGGCCGAGGTGCTCTCTCAGCTGCTTGTGCTGCTGGCTCCGTTTGCTCCGCACGTCACCGAGGAGCTGTGGCACACGGCCTTGGGCAACACCACCACTATCTGTGATGCCACCTGGCCGGAATACAACGAGGAATACCTCAAGGAAGACAGCGTGACCTACGCCGTGTCATTCAACGGCAAGACACGCTTCAGCATGGAGTTGCCGGCAGGTACATCCAAGGAAGACGCCGAGAAGGCGGCCATGGAGAATCCGGCGGCAGCCAAATGGCTCGAGGGCAAGACCGTGCGCAAGGTCATAGTCGTGCCCAACAAGATTGTCAACATCGTGGTAGGCTGATAAGCCTACCACCCCTGATACAGCCGGCGCAGCCTCCAGAAGGCTGCGCCGGCTGTATTTCAAATTTTACGGAGAGGCAGAAAAATGGCATTTTAAATTTTACGGAGAGGCAGAAAAATGGCATTTTAAATTTTACGGAGAGGCAGAAAAATGGCATTTTAAATTTTACGGGATTAGAAATTTTAGTAAATTTGCACTTTAAATCATCAAGTTAAAGTAATAATATGGAGAATATAATATTTAAGCGTAAAATTTACGATAAAATGCTCGAATGGAAGCATGAAAGAGCAGGGTCTACTGCCCTTCTTATCAAAGGTGCCCGTCGAGTGGGTAAATCCACTATTGCCACACAATTTGCAAAGAATGAATATAAGTCTTTTATAAAAATTGATTTTGCCAAAGTTGGTGCGGACATCATAGCTCTGTTTGATGACTTAAATAATTTGGATTTTCTTTTTTTGCAGTTACAGTCACTCTTCACTACTACGTTGTATGAACGCGAATCTGTAATATTATTTGATGAGATACAGAAATGTCCTAAGGCGCGTCAGGCAATTAAATATCTTGTGGAAGACGGACGTTATGATTATATAGAGACAGGCTCATTGATGTCTATACGCAAATATAAACGTGGCATCATGATACCAAGCGAGGAAACCCGCATATCAATGTTTCCCATGGATTATGAAGAGTTTCTTTGGGCATTGAATGACACAACAACTTTTCAGATGATGCGATATGCATTTGAAAACAGGCGAGCTTTGGGGGATGCCGTACACCGTGCATTCATGCGTAAGTTTCGTCTGTATATGTTGGTCGGTGGTATGCCACAGGCTGTGAACGCATACATTGAGCATAACGATCTGCTGCGTGTTGATAAGGTGAAAAGAGAGATCATTGAATTATACATAGACGATCTCAGGGAGATAGACGAATCGGGAAAAGCATCCATGATTTTTGAATCTATTCCTGGCGAATTGGCAAAAGGAAAATTGAGATATACGGTGGGTAGTGTGATTGAGAATGCAAATGGATTGAATCTCGATACGATATGGAAAGACCTTGAAAATTCGCTGACCATTAATTTCTCTTATAAATGCACCGATCCCAACATCGGGTTTGCCCTGCATAAAGACATGTCATTCTTTAAATTATATATCGGCGACACCGGGCTATTCATTACCTTGGCTTTTTGGGACAA
>CAZBWZ010000073.1:0-10706 GCA_964495725.1 uncultured Bacteroides sp. | reverse complement strand
GCATCGTGGGGCCGAAGACGTGGGAGGCGCTCGGTGTTGCGGCCAATCCGCGGCGCATCGACAAGATCATACTCCACTGCTCGGCCACACCGGAGGGCGAGGATTTCACGGTGGAGCAGATAAGGCAGATGCATCTGGCGCGCAAGTTTTCGGATATCGGCTACCATTGGGTGATATACCGCGACGGATCTGTGCATGCCGGAAGGCCGGAGAGCATCAGCGGGGCGCATACCTCGGGCTACAACTCGCACTCGATAGGCGTGTGCTATATCGGCGGATGCCCGCCGCGCACCGATCCCAAGTGGATGAACAAGGGGAAGGACACGCGCACGGACGCGCAGAAAGACGCACTGCAGCGTGTGGTAGGCGAGCTGCTGCGGAAGTATCCGGGAGCGACCGTGCACGGACATAACGAGTTTGCCAACAAGGCGTGCCCGAGCTTCGACGTGAGGAAGGAGTACGGGCTATGAGGTGGAGCAATATCGCCCTGATTGCTGCGTGGGTAACGCTGCTGTGCTGCATTTTGAGGGATTGCGGACGAGACGAGCCGGTTGGATATGAGCCGCCGAGGATGGATACTCTGGTGTATGTGGACACGGTGAGGTATTACATGCCGGTGGCGAGGGATAGCGTGGTGGTGAGGTATGCCACAGCCAGGCTGCCCCGCGTTTCGCCCCCGCTGCCCCGGACCGACTCACTGATACGAGGTGACAGCCTCATCGCATCGGTGGCCGACTCGGTGGATGTGGAGTTGCCCATCACGCAGGTGCACTACGCCGACAGCGCCTACCGGGCGTGGGTGAGCGGCTTTATGCCGAGGCTTGACAGCATCGAGGTGTATCCGAGGCGGGAGGTGATCACGGCTGTAGTGAAGGAGCCTCCCAAGCGGTGGCATATCGGTGTGCAAGCTGGGATCGGCATCGCTCCCCCAGGCGTGCAACCCTACATCGGTATAGGTGTGACATACTCATTCTTTGATATCTGACATTTGTACGATTTGTATTTCTTTCATGCAATGATTGGTTGGAGAGGCCGGGCTGTGAAGTTCGGCCTTTTTTTATCCACGATTGAACTATACAAACAAAAATCAGTAACCTATGGTGTAAGCCCTCGAGATGACGTTCCCCTGATGATGTATGAGGGCGCACATATGGGCTGGCTGTGAAGTCAGCCCATATCTATCTTCATACCAAAATTAAGGTCCCACCTATGCAAGAAAGAGGTCAGCTTCGTAACCGAGCCTATACCGAGTTGGGGCAAGCGTCTAAGGCTTTGCGGTGATTCCCTCACCAAGTCTCCGAGTGTGCGCACTCCTCCCCGGGATAATATTGACACCAGCTTTGTTGGCAGGTCAAACTCAATGAGATGCGCCGACAATAGTGTCCTCATATGAAATTTATGCTCCTCATACTTGTCAAAGGAGTTGTCTTTTGAGGGAATGTGCTGAATAATCATGGTAATAAATGAAAAGCGAGGGGAACCACCCCCTCGCAAAAGTCAAACCAATAAAACCGGTAGTTCCGAGAGATATTGACACCGCAAAGATAACACTTTATTTTAGATTATCCAAAACTTTTCTCACTGCCTCCGTCGCCATTGCAGGCGTGACGCTGATGTATGAATAGAGTGATGAGCCAGCTTTGCCGACCTTGTGCCCGAGGATGTAGTCAATCACAGCCGTGCTAACGCCGAGGTCAAAGGCGTGCTGGCTGAAAGACTTGCGGGCAGAATAATATATAAGGTGATTTATGCCAGTCGCTTTGGCCAATCTCTTTAGCTGGGATCTGAAAAAAGTATTAAAACACCTTCTGCGTTGGCTGTCTGTCATAGCCAACAGCCCGTCTGGCTGCTTGTAATGGTCAATGATTTCTTTTGCTTCATCTGGAATTTGAAATTCCACATACTTATTCTGTTTGGATTTGGTCTCTGTCTTTTTGCGGGCATACTTGATTGTGTCCACCTGCTCGTTGAAATTGATATATCCGAGGTCCGCCATGTTGATGCCTCCGAGATAATATGAGAGCATAAAGAAATCGCGCGCCTTGATTGTGCGCTTATTGGTCAGCTTGACGTCTCTGATTTTGCGGATCTCATCGACTGAAAGCCATGCCTGACGGACTTCCGCTCTCGGGATAGTAACACAGGCGAATGGGTCAATCCGGTATTGGACGTATCCGCACTTTTTGGCGTAGTTTAGCACGGCGACCATAAAGACGAGATTGTTGCGCACAGTTGCCGGAGCCATCCCGCATTTTGTGAAGTGCTTCTCAAGACCGGTGATTGTGGTATGGTTGATGTTCTCGCAAATTATCTTTCCGTCTATGTACTTCGAGATATTGCGCCATATGCTTGTGTAATTCCTGACCGAAGTGGGCTTGATGCGTGTCGAGTCGAGGTATTCATCCACCACAGACTGCAGAGTGCGGCATTTGTGTCTGTCGGCGTTGTTGATCAGGAACACGACTTCGGGGCATGAGAGGCCGTTGATGTATTCAATCTCGTCGACTGCAGTCTGACATTTTTGCAGGATGCCCCGTAGCTTGGTATTGAGCATTGCGGCATCAGGTCTTTTTACGATCGAGCCGTTTTTGAACTCCTTTTCAGAGTCGATAGTGATGTCTGTGACGATATAGCGGGTCTGGCCGTTGTGGGCGACCGAGATTCTGACTTTGTGTCTGCCACCCTTCAAGACTTTGGCTGGCACGACAACTGCGCTGATTGTAGCCATTTTTTTGGACAATTTTTAGGAAATTTTTTTAATCGATTTGGACAATTTTCCGACAATTCTGAGGTGTCAAAAGTATCCTTTCAAACAATGGTTACAGACAATAACCCATTAAGGTTGAGTGTATTCGCTTAATTTAGTGACGCTTTTGAAAGAGCGAAAAGTTAAAATATATAAATTTAATAATATGACACGATTTCTTAAATGAAAGAGCCGTGTCAGACTCAATGATAATTTAATCAGGAAAATTGGGGGATTGGTAAATTTTTGTTATATTTGCGAAAAGAATAAAAAATGTAGAGAGATGGAAGTGTGTATGGAGGCTTGGATTGTTTGGGTGGCGATCGCGGTGGTGCTGATCGCCCTTGAGGTGATGACTCAATGGATGTGGACTCTGTGTCTGGCTATCGGGTGTGTGTGCGCGCTGATACTTTCGTTTTTCGGTGTGAGTATGCCGGTGCAGATCGCCATCGGTGCTGTGGTGGCTGTGGTGGCGTATTTCATATGTGTGCCGTTTGCCCGCAAGTGGTATGGCAAGTCATGGAAAGGACTGGCCAAAGCCGACCGTACAGGTATGGAAGCTCTGCTCGGTCGCAAGGCGTTCGTAACGGAGGATATCAGGCCGGGCCAACTCGGGCGGGCGCGTATCGACGGCGACTACTGGCAGGTGCGTGCTCCCGGCGTGGATTATGTGATACGCCGTGATGCCAAGGTGTCGGTGATAAGCTATGACAGTATCATACTTACCGTCGAGCCATATTTCGGCGATGAAGACTAATTATCGAAAACCCTAAAAAATAATAGATATATGACAGCATGGATTCTCGCCGGCGCTCTGGTGGTGCTGGCAATAATTGTAATTTCAAGCGGTGTCAAGGTGGTGCCACAGTCAGAGACGCGTGTGATAGAACGTCTCGGGCGGTTTCATAGCGTGCTTGCCCCCGGTCTCAATTTCATAATACCGTTTGTTGACCGTCCGAAGATAATATACTCACGCAAGGTGACGAGCGTGCGCGGCTTTCAGGATGTGAGGATGGTAGCCACTCCGGTTATCGATCTCAGGGAGCAGGTATACGACTTCCCGTCACAGCAGGTCATCACACGCGACAATGTCACTACCGAAATCAATGCCCTGCTTTATTTCCAAATCGTAGATCCGAAAAAGGCCGTATATGAGATTGACAACCTGCCAAATGCCATAGAGAAGCTAACCCAGACATCTCTGAGGAATGTGATAGGCGAACTCGAACTCGATGAGACCCTGACATCAAGAGACACCATCAACACCAAGCTACAGGCGATACTCGACGATGCCACCAACAAATGGGGCGTGAAGGTCAACCGAGTGGAGCTGCAGGATATCACTCCGCCCGAGAGTGTGCGCATGGCCATGGAGAAACAGATGCAGGCCGAGCGTAACCGGCGAGCCGAGATATTGAATGCCGAGGGCGAAAAGCAGTCGCTGATACTGCGCTCAGAGGGCGAAAAGGCGTCACGCATCAATCAGGCCGAGGCCACCAAGCAGAGCGAAGTGCTCCGGGCCGAGGGCGAAGCGCGCGCCATTATCCTCAACGCTCAGGCCGAGGCCGACGCTATCCGTGCCATAGCTGATGTGATAAGCTCGACCAAGACAGATCCTGCCACCTATATGTTGGCAATGAAATATATCGATACTCTCAAGGAGATGACTTCCGGCAAGGACAACAAGACAGTGTATCTGCCATACGAGGCCTCATCTGTACTGTCTTCGATCGGATCAATCAGGACATTATTTGACGCTAAGTAATATTAAGTATACTGTTAATATGATCGATTCTTACCGGCATCGGTCAACGATATGGCGAGGGCAGCTGCAGCTGCCCTCGCCGGTTTTCCGGTGGAGGTAAAGGGAAGCTCATCTGTGCTAAGATATAGTTTTGGTCGATAGTATCTGGGCAGAGCTTCACAAGCCTTAGTCAATGATTGCGTGTCATCAGAGGTATGCAGCATCACGCATATCTCCCCGAACTTAGAGTCGGGGAGTCGGGTGATCATAAAATCACAGGAGATGCGAGGGCGGAGTATATCCTCCAACTCCTCGATCTGTATTTTCAAGCCACCGCTACATATCACATTGTCCTTACGGCCGAGGATCCGGAATCGCCGTCCGTCAGGTGCAAGGTCGGCAATATCGTTGGTTATTATTCGCGACGGACAGATATCCGGAGCATCGATTACAAGACAACTATCGTGGGTGAGACTTACGCTGACGGCATCAAAAGGCGTGTACCATTGGTCCGCATCCTCGCCATTGAGCCGCCTTAGCGCGATGTGGGACAGCGTCTCTGTCATTCCGTAGGTACTGTACACATTTTTTGGAAAACACCTGAGCTTGGCCGCGAGGTCGTCACTGACAGGTCCGCCTCCGATAATAAGATTGCGCACGGCCATGAGCCGGCTACATTCTGAGGGTACATTGAGCGAATTGATCACCTGCAACGGCACCATCGCAGCAAAGTCGAACACGTCCTGGTCACTGACGTCGGCCATAGGGTGACCTGACGGCTCGATGCACATAAGCCGGAGTCCGCACACCAATGAACGCACGATCATCATCTTGCCGGCGATGAAGTCGGGGCTCATGCACAGGAGAGCTGAATCTCCCTCATGCAGCCCAAGAAAGCGGCATGTGGTGAGCGCCGAGGCCACCATCCGTTTTTTTTCTACGAGCATCCTCTTGGGTGTACCGGTAGAGCCGCTTGTCGTGACCTCCACGAAATCGGAGCCGTCGCGCCATTGGTCAATGAATTCCTGCGGTGTCATTGTCTGATACTCATAAATCCGTGTGCTACATCCAGGTTGTGGGGCAATTTGATATTGTCAGAGAACAACTGGCCCGTGCCGAGCCCTTGTGCCATCTCTATATCCGGCCCATATATATCTGATGTGAGCTGGGCGATGGCGTTAAGTCCGACATTGCTCTCGAGGGCACTTGTGATCCAGCTGCCAATACCTCTGCCGTGGGCCAGACTTATCCACTCACGTGTCCCAGACATGCCTCCGTGCAGAGAAGGCTTCACCACTATATAATGCGGCATCACTGTATCTAACATATGCTCCCTGTCAAGACGTGAGTGAAGTCCTATCAGTTCTTCGTCAAGAGCAATCGGCAAGGGAGAGCCGGCAACTATTTTTGACAGTTCCTGCCACTGCCCCTGACGCACGGGCTGCTCGATAGAGTGGACATCGTATCGTGCTATCTCATCCAGACGGGCCGGAGCGTCAGCAGGAGAGAATGCTCCGTTGGCATCTACCCTGATCTGCACCTTATCAGCCGGGAAAGCCGACCGTATTATTCTTAGCAGATCCATCTCTTTATCAAAATCGATGGCTCCGATTTTGATCTTTATGCATCGGTAGCCGTCGTTGAGCTTGGATTCCATCCGTCCGAGCATCTCATCATACCGGCCCATCCATACCAGACCGTTGATAGGTATGGCAGTCTCACCGCGCGAGAAGGGGGTATCAAAAAGTCGCCAGCTACGCGACATGTAATGTTGCCATGCTGTCTCAAGACCAAAGGCCATGGACGGCTTGTCGGCCATGAGATCAAAGGGCAAATGGCCCCGCTCCTCTGTAGCTCGGCATAAAACATCAAGTGTCTCACGGTAGTGAGGCGAGGCATCACAACTGAGGTCGGGTAATGGAGCGCACTCCCCGAAACCGATATGTCCGGAGTCCTCGGTCGATGTAAATTTGACAAACCATGAGATACGTGAGGTATATATGCCTCTCGACGTGCCGGCCGGCTGAAGGAAATGCAAGGTCTTTTCTTCGATAGAAATCTTGAATGGATCCATCATGGTATCTTGGGATATTTATCGAAGTTGGGTTTACGTTTCTCAAGGAAAGCCTTTCCGCCTTCCTGAGCCTCATCAAGAAAATAATACAACATAGTGGCATCGCCAGCAAGTTGCTGAATACCGGCCTGTCCGTCGAGCTCGGCATTGAGACCGTCCTTGATCATGCGCAGGGCGATAGGAGACATCTCCATCATGCGTTCGGCCCACTCGACACATTCATCTTCAAGCCGGTCAAAGGGTACGACCTTGTTGACCATGCCCATGCGTTCGGCCTCTTCGGCAGAATACTGACGGCACATAAACCATATCTCACGAGCTTTTTTCTGACCGACGATGCGTGCTAAATAAGCCGAGCCGAAACCAGCGTCGAAAGAGCCTACCTTCGGGCCTGTCTGACCGAAAATAGCATTGTCTGAGGCAATTGTGAGATCACACACAAGATGCAGCACATGTCCGCCTCCTATGGCGTAGCCGTTGACCATGGCGATAACCGGTTTTGGCAAACGGCGAATCTGCATCTGCACGTCAAGCACACTGAGACGGGGAATACCATCGTCGTCAATATATCCGCCGCGGCCCTTTACATGCATATCGCCGCCTGAGCAGAAAGCCATATCGCCGGCTCCGGTAAGGAGGACAACACGGATACTCTGTCTCTCACGGCAGATGGCAAACGCCTGGGATAGTTCGAGTGTGGTCTTGGGGGTGAATGCGTTGCGGTAACGCGGACGGTTGATAGTTATTTTCGCTATGTGATTATATTCTTCTAACAGGATTTCCTCAAAGGCCCTGATTTGTTTCCATTCTCTATCTGCCATGATATGATATGTGTTAAGTGTTGGTTAAAGTTTGACTTCGAGGAGGAGAGGACGATCAGCATGAGCGGTGAACAGCCATTCGATACCCGATTGGAGAGATTCAATATCACTGGCCTGTCGATAGACTATGTTGTAGGCTTTACAGATACCTTCAGCCGAAGCCGAGTGACTACCGGCTACAAGTGGTGAGAAGGCTGGGCTATGGGATAGACCCGGAAGGGTGTCGAAGATGCTGCCATGTGAATTGTTGAGAAGCAAGATGCGGAGATTGTCTGTTAGCGATGCCGGCCACAGGGCATTGCAGTCATAAAAGAAGCTGAGGTCGCCTATGACACAAAATGTGGGTGAGCTAATGCCGAGCGAGAAGCCGGCAGCCGTAGACAGGGATCCCTCAATACCGTTGACTCCACGGTTGACATAACGGTATCCACGGGCATACCGGTTGGCATAACGCACAGCCGAACTGTTGGCGTAATGTACAAAACATTGCGTGTCCGCGGCACGATTCTCAAACATCTTTACTGCAAGTTCGGATCCGTAAGGCAGTTCTAATGTGTCGATATCTTGGTGAGCCTTTGCCATGATTTCATGCCATGACACATGGTATTCGCGAGCCTGGGGTGACAGTGAACCGGCAGCTTCTGCGAGAGCGTATGCAACCCGACGGTTGTCGCAATCGATCACTCTTGCAAGGATACCGCTCACATCATGAGGACGGCCATCGGCAGTCACCTGTATGAGGCGGCAATCCGGATCAGCCGCGAGAAATTTCTTGGCACGCTTGCTCACGAGGGTATCACCAAAGTAAAAGACAAGGTCAGGCGGCATCAATCCCATATCAAGCATTTCATCCACAAATCCCCGCCCGGAGGGGAGTCCGAGACATTCATGCATCACTGCGAAATGTTCGCAAAGTATACAGAGCGCGGGGTCGGATTGCTGGGCCATCACCACAAGCGGCCGATCAGCAGATGACAGCAGGTCTCTGAAATATTCCATCCCGGGCGTTTCGCGTATCACCTGGATTTCTGTCGGAGGTACATCAGGCAGGCTCTCTGTGATGAAATTGAAGAGCGGTTCGGCAAGCGGAACGTTGACATGTACCGGCTTGGAATGAGGATAAGTGAGGGAGGATACTGCCTCGTTAGCCCGTCGTTCGCAAAGCTTGAGCAAAGAAGGCGATGACGGAATCGGTAAATCAAAGCATGGCGCGAACACACCTAAGGCTCCTGGCTGAGGGATGGTCTGTCCTTGAAGCCGGTCAATATCTTCGGGCGGACGGTCGGCCGACACAATCAGTAAGGGGATATGTCGGTAATATGCCTCGGCTACAGCAGGAGCGAGATTGAGCAGGGCTGATCCTGAGGTGACACATACAGCCACCGGTCTGTCAAGGGCGAGAGACAGACCGAGCGCATAAAAACCGGCAGACCTCTCATCGGTCACCGGGATGCATGTGAAATGCGCACAGCAGAAATCATGCACGATCGGAGCATTGCGTGATCCGGGACATACTATGGCAGTGTCAATGCCTCGGGCTTTGAGCACTGCAGTGAGTATGTTGCTATTGTGTTTGTCGCTGTACATTTCCATATATAATAGGCCTGAATCAGGAATTACTGAAGAGTCGACGCATAGTGGACATCTTGCTTTCAGTCTCATTCCACTCTGATTCCTCTGTGCTTGCTTTAAGGATACCGCCTCCGGCAAAGAGTTCGTAAGAATTATGGCAAATCCGCATACATCTCAACGAAACGAAAAGTCGTGTATTCCCATTACTGTCAGAAGGGCCACAGAATCCGCTGTAATAGTCACGGGGTGAATGCTCATTGCCTGTGATAAACTGCATGGCAGCTTGTTTGGGCAATCCACAGACGGCAGGTGTAGGATGTAATGCTTCGATGATCTCCGAGGAGGGGGCTGCGGTGTCATCTGTAAAGGTAATCTGAGAGCGGAGGTGTAACAATTCACCGGCTCTGACGGTATGGGGGCCGTTGATGGTAATATTTTTGGTGAACGGAGATATTGTATCCAGAATATATGATGTGACAAACTGCTGTTCGTCAATATTTTTTTTGTTCCATTCGGGTTGCGCATCCCCCTTGTATGGCATAGTGCCGGCAAGTGCCATAGTGTGACACCCTGCACCTGTGCGGTTGACGAGGAGTTCGGGAGTGGATACGAGCCATGTGCCGCATTGCGGAGCTGAGAAGAGAGCAATGAAAAGTCTCGGATATAACTTGCAAGCTCTTGAAAATAATTCAGTGGGGGAGACATCCGTATCTCGCGGCTCCACGGCTTTGCGTGCAAGCACAAGCTTGAAGAAATCATCATCGAGCAGACGATGGTGAAACTTTGCGAAATCAGCAGAGTAATCTTTGCGAGTGGGAGAGTACACCGGATCTGGCGTAGAATTGTGGTGACAGCATAAGCCCAAATCTACTGCCAGATAGTCAGGTATGGCAGGTAAATGGAAATGTTTTACTATATCAGGCTTGATTATCAGGGTAGAGAGTGAAGCCGTATCAAAGGGAGCAATGACAAATCCGGATGCTGTGTCGAGACATCCAAGTCCGGAAGGAGAGGCGGAGTCAGCCTTTTGCATCATAAGAGTGCATTTTTGCCGGAAAGGGAGTCTGAATAGTGCGAATGAGTGCATTGCAACGGTTTTTTTGAATGAATACGCAAAGTTACGAATTTTCTTAAAAATTGCGCTCAAAAAAAGTCACCTCAATCATGAAGCATGAGGTGACCGAATAGTTTGTACGAAATATTCTCAATTAACTCGATATCTTCAAACGATTATGCGCCAATGTTACCAAATATCAGCTGAAGTACCCAGCTGACCACTGAGAATATCACGCTATATAGCAACGCTGACCAGAATCCGTCGACATGGACACTGCCGACGATGTAGCTCGCAAGGATAATAATCAGAGCGTTGATGACAAGGAGGAATAAACCGAGGGTGATCACTGTGACAGGAATGGAGATGAACTGAAGTATCGGCTTTACAAAAAAGTCAAGCAACGCCAGCACGATAGCAAGAAGGATTGCCGACCAATAAGACTCGATGGTGACACCCGGAGTGAACTTTGCCGCTAAAAAGGCAGCGAGGGCGGTGACAAGAAGATTAAGAATCCACATAAGCTTGAATTGGTTATGGTTAGTACTAAATGAATAAAAGTGAAATCGGAAAGATATTCCGTATTTCACTTTTATAACAATGTTTATTAGTAATTGGTTTCAGAGCCGGTATATAATATACGTGAGTTCGATATAAGTAATCAGAACAAAGTCAGTTGATTATCCAGGACGAAT
>CAZBWZ010000072.1:0-10718 GCA_964495725.1 uncultured Bacteroides sp. | reverse complement strand
GCTGCAAAATTACAAATTTTGTCGTGATTTTTAATTATCATTATCAAAAAAAACTGTAGTTGTCAGCCCTGTTAGTTTTTTTTAAGGAATCCCGGCCCCTGATGCCTTGTTCATGAGAGGCATGTGCATGAGGGGGGTATCCGTATGGCGGGGGATGAGAATTTTTTACAACATATACCGTCAGAATTACGTTTTTTATTTGTACTTTTGTAAAATACGAAAAATTATATATTTAGACATGAAGCATCCTGAAAATGATTCGCAATATACAGGCCTCACGGTCAACAGCGGCGTGAGCCAGCCACCGTCGGTAAATCCGTATCTGAGTATGCGACCCAAACGTAAGCCACTGCCATCGCCGGGCGAGCTGGTAGAGGGTATCCTCAAGGGCGATGTCACACGTCTGGCACGTGCGGTCACGCTGGTGGAGAGCGTGCAGCCCGCACATCAGGCCGTGGCCCAGGAGGTGATCGAGAAATGTCTGCCATATTCGGGCAAGAGCGTGAGAATCGGCATCACCGGAGTGCCGGGTGCCGGCAAGAGCACATCTATAGATGCCTTCGGCATGCATGTGATAGGCAGGGGAGGCAAGCTCGCGGTGCTCGCCATCGATCCGTCGAGCGAACGCACCAAAGGCAGCATCCTCGGTGACAAGACGCGCATGGAGCGGCTGTCGGTCGAGCAGGGCGCCTTCATCCGTCCCAGCCCGTCGGCAGGGTCGCTGGGCGGCGTCGCCCGTAAGACCCGCGAGACCATAGTGCTCTGCGAGGCGGCCGGGTATGACAATATCTTCGTGGAGACGGTGGGTGTGGGCCAGAGTGAGACGGCCGTGCATTCGATGGTGGATTTCTTCCTTCTCATCCAGATAGCCGGGGCCGGTGACGAGCTCCAGGGCATAAAGCGTGGCATAATGGAGATGGCCGACGGTATCGCCATCAACAAGGCCGATGGTGATAACGTAGACCGTGCGCGTCTGGCGCAGGCTCAGTTTCGCAACGCCCTGCATCTGTTTCCGCCCACGGCATCGGGCTGGACACCCGAGGTGCTCTGCTACTCGGGATATTACGGCAAGGGTATCGACGAGCTGTGGCAGATGATCGACCGCTATTTTGAATTCGTGCGGGCCAACGGATATTTTGAGGAGCGCCGCAGCCAGCAGGCGCGCTATTGGATGTACGAGACCATCAACGAGCAGCTGCGCTCCCATTTCTATAATAATGAAAAGATAGATGCGATGCTCGCGGCAGGCGAGAGACGCGTGCTGGCCAATGAGGTGAGCTCGTTTATCGCCGCACGTGATGTCATAGATTATTATTTCAACAATATCAATTCAGCAAAGTCATGAAGAAGTTTCTAATTTTCACCCTGATGCTGTTTGTGTGGGCCGGATTCTCGTCGGCGAAGAAAGAAGCGCCGGAGATAGTGTTCTCTACTCTTATACATGATTTCGGTACCATACGTGAGTCAAAGGGCCCCGTGAGCTTTGAATTCAGATTCACCAACAGGGGCACCGCTCCGCTGGTGATAGTGTCGGCTACGGCCGGATGCGGCTGCACCAAGCCGAGTTTTGACGGTGAGCCGATCCGTCCGGGTGATTCATCTTCGGTAAAGGTGACATACCTGCCAAAGGGGCGCCCCGGGGAGTTCAATAAGAATGTCACCGTCCGCACCAATGATCCCGCTCACAAGAAGGTGACCCTGAAGATTTCCGGCACCGTCGTGCCCTGATACGATATACCGTGATTATAGCCGATCACGGTATATCCATATACACCAAACGTGGAGATGCCTCCCGGTATCTCCACGTTAGATAATAAACCAATCATTATCACATTTCTTGCAATGGAAAAAGTATCTTTTGCTTTGTTATACCATTAAAACGTATGACGGGTGAAAAAGTTCGGCAGGAATGGATAAATTTTGATGTTTAAAATCTATTAACTATTATGTGCTGATTTGTTGCCCGTATGGCCGGCTAAATTTGCATCATCGACAGTAAATTGAAACAAAATAAAAGAAACACGATATGGAAAAGTCAGAAAAGCCCAAGAAGGCGACCACAAAAAAAGCAGTCAAGACCGAGCTTGATCCCAAGGCGGCGCGACTGGAGGCCCTGAGCCACGCTCTGGGCAAGATTGAGAAGGCTTACGGCCGCGGAGCGGTGATGAAGCTCGGAGACGAAGTGGTGGAGCAGGTAGAGGTGATCCCTACCGGCTCGATAGGTCTCAACTACGCGCTCGGCGTGGGCGGATATCCCAAAGGCCGCATCATCGAGATTTACGGCCCGGAGTCGAGCGGTAAGACCACACTCGCCATCCATGCCATAGCCGAGGCGCAGAAAAACGGCGGTATAGCCGCAATGATCGATGCCGAGCATGCCTTTGACCGCTTTTATGCACAGAAGTTGGGCGTGGATGTCAACAACTTGCTTATCTCCCAGCCCGACAATGGCGAGCAGGCTCTTGAGATCGCCGAACAGCTCATACGCTCGGCCGCGATAGATATCATCGTCATAGACTCGGTGGCGGCGCTCACACCCAAGAATGAGATAGAGGGCGAGATGGGCGACCGCAACGTGGGTCTGCAGGCGCGTCTGATGTCGCAGGCCATGCGCAAGCTCACAGGCGCCATCGCCCGCACCAACACCACATGCATCTTCATCAATCAGCTGCGCGAGAAGATCGGTGTGATGTTCGGGCCGGCAGAGACCACAACCGGTGGTAACGCTCTGAAATTCTATGCCTCGGTGCGTATCGACATACGTTCGCGCAATCCCATCAAGGACGGTGAGGAAGTGCTGGGCAAGCGTGCGTTCATCAAGGTCGTGAAAAACAAGGTTGCGCCTCCGTTCAAGCGCGCCGAGTTTGATATAATGTTCGGCGAGGGCATATCCAGGGCCGGCGAGGTGCTCGATCTTGGTGTCGAATATGACATCATCAACAAGAGCGGATCATGGTTCAGCTACAACGGCAATAAGCTGGCACAGGGCCGCGATGCCACCAAGCGTCTCATTCAGGACAATCCCGAGCTGGCCGAGGAGCTTGAGGTCAAGATCATGGAGGCCATGCGTCAGGCCGAAAAATCAGGTGCTCCTGTAAAGAAGAAAAAAGATAAGAAGTCGAATGACGAGGAGGCGGAAGTGGACAACGATAACGACAACGACATCACCCCGGCAGAAGAGCCATCGACTGACCAGAAGAGCGACAGTCTGTTTGATGCGGATGATGACTTCTCGATCGAGGAAGACCTCTGATTATCACGGATACATATTAGCGACAGGCGCGGATTACTCTCCGCGCCTGTCTGCTTATATATATACGATTTTTATTTATCTCGCTGATTTAATAGGGTATATGCCACAATATCGCGTCTCCGACGCTCATGTTGGTGGGGGCGATCCAACCCCCACGCTCTCGCGGGGGGGTGCCCACAACCCGCCTCTTCGAGGCTCTCGCTGATACCATCCGTGACAGGCAGCCTCTTCGAGGCTCTCGCTGATGCGTTATCGGTCAGAATCTGGCGGTGAATACCTGAAAAGGGAGTTTGCGATCCGGAACAATGATGGCAATGTCGCTCTCGTTGTCAAACACCATGCCGTGGCCGAGGTCTGATAGGGTAGGGAGCAAGCTCTCCACCAGTTCCTTATGGTGATGTCCGTAGATATACAGTATAGCTCCGCGTCGCAGGGCATCCGAGGCCGAGGCATGGTCGAAGTCGCAATCGGCCACAATCATGCCGGCACGGTCGGGTGTCCCGACCCGGGCCGATGGCTCGGCCATCATGATTACAGAGGCCAGATGAGCCGGGGCGCTGATCTCCGCCGGTCTGAAGCGGCAGGCGAGACGGTATAGCAGACGCTCATGGCGGCCGCTGACACGATCCCAGTCATAGTAAGGCAGCTTCTCGCGGAGCACCTCGGTGATGAGTCGGTAGGCAAAAGGTGAGTGTACACCGAATCCTTTGCCGTGGCGGTATCTGCTTACCCATCCCATCACTTGCCGGTGACGTCAGATTTCTTTTTGCGGCCTGATATTGCAGCAGTGAATATTCCTGCGGCGAGCAGCATGTATATGAGCGTGACACATGCGTAGGCCACATTGGTCGTGGTGTGGATCGATTCGGGGTCGAATGTCATGGTCACGGTGTGAGTGCCGGCGGGCAGGCGCAGGGCACGCAGCACATAGTTGACACGTCCGAGTGTGGCCGGCTTGCCGTCGATGGTAGCCTTCCATCCCCAGGGGAAATATACCTCGGAGAATACACCCAGACCGCCCGAACGGGTGCTGACGTGGTATGTGAGCCTGTTGGGGGTGTAACTCGTGAGATAGATGGTATCTCCGGCTACCGGCTTCACGATGTCATCGCCCAGAGCTGACATGAATTTCCTGTCGGCCACAGCCTGGTGAGCGGGGTCGAGAGTGGCGAGCGCATCCATCTCGGCATTAGCGTCATCGACATATTTCAGCTGGTCCACGAGCCAGGCATTGCCCAGAGCCGATGTGTTTTCGAGCACAGGTGCGTCAGGGTTGCCCGTGATGATGTATTTGGTATTGAGCATGTCGAGCACGTGATAATCCGCGAGAGCCTCGGCTATCACCTTCTGCTCGTCAGGCGAGTAGGTCTGCACCACGCTGTCGATGCGCAGCGACGGTATGTAGCCGATACCTAAGATGTGGCGCATACGGCGCTGTATGAGGTCTTCATATCGGTTGAGCTTGGCCGCATGGTATCCGCCCACCATCTTGTGGTGATATGAGCGGCGGGCACCGCCGAAGTCGGGGATGTCGAGCACGCGGTAGCTTGTGGCCGTATCCTGCATGATTTTCTGATCTATGCCGTCGGGTGCCAGACCGGTCGCCATATCGATGCTCTCGTATGGGTTGGCAGGCAGGAAGTTGGCGTGGTCGACATAGCGCTTGTCCACCATGAAGAGGTCGATGAGCACCAGGGCGCCTACAGCACCGGCAGCAGCTCCGCGTCCGATCTTGCCCTTGACCGCGGCGATCAGGGCGACAAAGCCGAGCAGGATGAATATCAGCGAACGTAAGCTGTCGGACCTCACCATGCCGAGGCGCAGGCGCTCGATGGTCTGCTGCAGATCGTAGACAGGGATATTCTGCTGCTGTATCTGGGCCAGTATATCGTTGTCCTGCGACGTGATCGCGCTGCCGAATACACCGGGGGCGATTATGCCGGCGAGACATATCAGGGCGCACAGGCCGAATGAGATCACGAGAGCCTTGACGCGTGTGGCGTTGACGATGTGGTCATCCGACGGCTTGAGCAATGCGGCGAGGGCAAGCACGGCCAGCAGCGGCATCGTGAACTCCGCCACTACCAGGATGCTCTCAACTGCCCGGAATTTATTGTACATCGGGAAGTGGTAGATCATCAGGTCGGTGAGCCACTCGAGGTTGGCGCCGAGAGCAAGAAGTACAGACATGATGGTGAGCACCACCAGACACCACTTCATGGGACCGCGTACGATAATGCATCCGACCAGGAAGAGCGCGAATATCAGCGCACCGACATACACAGGGCCGTTGGTGCCTTCAGAGTCATTGAAATACTGGGTGAAATATCCCAGCAGCTGCTGGTCCATCGGGCTCTCGGATGATGCGGCGTCGAGCTGTGCGAGCGACTTGATGGCCGGCTGTCCGTTCTCGGCCTTTATTGAGGCACCACCCTTGATATTGGGCACAAGCAGCGAGAACATCTCGCTGCGGCCATAGCTCCAACCCACGATCTGGCTCTTAGGCAGTCCGCCCGTAGGCTTCTCTGCGGATGTCTGCGCTGATGAGTCACCGTAGGTGAGCTCTGACTGTGAGCGCTTTGTCTCCTTGGAGTATTCGTAGGTATTGTAGAGGCTGGGGAGGTTGGCTCCCACGGCGAGCGCTCCGGCGGCTGCGAGCAGCGCGGTGGCCGCGCACCATTGCTTCACCTTCTTCGTGCGTATGGCATCAATAAGATAAACAATCACGAATCCGGCCATGACGAAAGCGAAGTAATATGTCATCTGCGGATGATTGGCATTGAGCTGGAGCATGGCGAACAAAGCGGCCAGAGCCGCCCCCAGGATATACCGGCCGCGGTAGCAGAGTATGAGGCCGCCTATCGTGGGAGGGATGTATGAGAGGGCCAGAAACTTCCAGATATGCCCGGCGCCGATTATTATGATGAAATATGACGAGAAGCCCCAGCCTATGGCGCCTATCAGCGCGTAATACCAGCGCAGCCCCATGCAGTATAGCATGATGAAGAATCCGAACATCATCATGTAGAGCAGATTGGATGGAGAGGGCAACCATAACCCGTAGAGATTATTGATCCAGTCGAAGAGCGCATTGGAGGCGTATGTGGGCGAGATCTGGAATGTGGGCATTCCGGAGAATAGGGAATTGGTCCAGAGTGCTTTCTCACCTGTGCGGGCCATGAATTCCGCTCCTTCGTGGCCGTTGGCCGCTCCCTGCAGCATATCGCTCTGGTTGAGTGTGGCTCCGTCGAAGTTGTCGGGCGCGAAATACACTAATGATATGATCGCCATTATGGCCATCGACAGGAAGAAGCCCCATACGCGGCTCTGGCCGAGCCATACTTTTATCTTGCTGAAATCCATCTGTTCTGCTATTCTTTAGGGTATGTTTATTTAAGTATCTTGTTGACGGTGTCGCTGTCGGAGCGGAGCTGCTCCCTGAGCTGGTCGAGCGAGTCGAATTTACGCTCGTCGCGTACGCGCTCCACAAACTCCACCTCTACGGGCACCCCATAGAGATCGCCGTCGAAACCGAACAGGTGGGCCTCGAGACGCGGACGTGTGATGGTGGGGTCGCTGATGGTGGGATTGACGCCTACATTTACCATCGCGCCGTAGGTGACGCCCGGAGCCACGCTCACGTGGGCGGCATATACACCGGCCGCCGGGAGGAGCTGATTGCGGAGCATAGGCTCGACATTGGCGGTAGGATAGCCGATCTGGTGGCCTATGCCGTTGCCATGCACCACCTTGCCGCGCACCGCGAACGGATGTCCGAGCATGGCGGTGGCCTTGGCTATGTCACCTTGTGACAGGGCCTGGCGCACACCCGATGAGTTGAAGTGGATGTTGTCGGCCACATACTCGTCGGCGACTATCACATCGATACCGTTTTCGCGGCCGAGGGCTACGTAATCACCGGTGGAGAGGTCACGGTCGCGGCCGAATCGGTGGTTGAATCCGAGCAGCAATGTAGTCACATTATAGTCATTGCGCAGCATGAGCAGGAAGTCACGTGCGGTCATGGAGCGCATCTCTTCGTTGAACACCATTATGATCACGTCGCGCGCACCGGCATCGAGCATCATGGCCGAGCGCTGCGATGGTGTGGTGAGACAGCCGGGCTGTCGGTCGGGCGCGACAAGTTCGAGCGGATGCCGGTCGAATGTGAATACTGTGGCTGTCTGGCCACGTCGGCCGGCCTCGTGTGCGAGCTGCGTCAACAGATAGCGGTGTCCGAGGTGTACGCCATCAAACATCCCTACGGTCGCGATTCTTTCATGTGATTTGTTATCCATGGTCAGGCAAGGTTGAGGTCTTTCAGTATGTCGATAAATTCACGGCCCGGTGGCACAAGGGCAGTGTGGAATCCCAATGCCTCGGCTCCCTTGAGGTTGTCGGACGAATCATCGAGAAACAAAGTCTGCGAGGGGTCGATGCCGAGATGCTCTACGGCGTACTCGAATATACGGCGCGAGGGCTTGAGGGCCTTGGCCTCGAAAGAGGTGACCATGCCGTCGAAGTAATCTTCACGGCTGAGGCCGTCGATTGTGAAATCCCGGGCTATGCGGCTGTCCCACATTATGGGATTGGTGTTGCTCAGCAGATAGATACCGTATTTACCGCGCAGCTGTTGCAACTGGCGCAGACGCTGTGCCGGTATACCTATGAGAAATTGGCAGAATGCCTCGTCGATCTGCTTGTCGGTGACATCGACGGAGAGCTTGCTGCGTATGAAGGCACGAAATTCGTCGGGGGTGATCAGACCCTCTTCAAGGTCGCCGAACGGGCCGGTCTGTCCGTAATCACCGAGATATTGTCCCGGATTATCTACTCCGAGCTCGGCCAGAGCTTTAACGCAGTTGTCTTTGCGGATATCCATTATCACGCCACCAAGGTCGAAAAGCAAGTTGGTAATCATCAGGATGTTTATTTGTTATGAGTCAATATTTGGTTGAAGAGCCCGATATAGCGCCGGGCCACGGCCTCGGCGGCGAAGCGCTCGGCTACGGTGCGCCGCATCAGATCGATGTCCACGGCTCCGGACAGGGCAAAGCGGATGCCGTCGGCCACGTCATCAGTGTTGCGGTACATGGCTATGTAGCCGGTGCGGCGGTGGTCCACGATATCCTCCTGTCCGCCGTAACCGAATGTCACCGGTACGCATCCCGCGGCCATGCCCTCGATGAGTGTGCCCGGCAGGGTCTCGTAGTGGGAGGTGGAGAGCACGCAGTCGCTGTGGGCGTATATGTCGCGCAGCTTTGCCGAGGAAGTCACCGGCCCGAGCCATACGTGGGGCAGACGCAGACGTGACAGTGATGTCTTGTCGCGCAGGTCGCCGAAGAATACAGCGGCAACCGGCAGGTCGCGCACCTTGTTGAGGGCCTCGACGGCGAGGTCAAGTCCCTTGATGGGGTCGTCGAGACGCGCTGCGCCCATCACGATGAGGCGCCGGTTGACGGGAAGGCCGCATGCCTGGCGTGTGAGCCGTGGCTCAGGCGAAAAGTCGCCTACCGGGAAGGCATTGGGTATCACCATGAGCGAGCGACCCCTCATCAGCGGACTCTTGCCGCATTTGCGTGCCAGCCAGTGGCTTACGGCTACAAATGTGATGGGCTTGTGATCATACAGGCGCATCTTGCGCAGATACGTGCTCCGCGACAGGTCATGGGCATGGCGGCCGTTGTTTAGCAGGCGGCAGTTGCCGCAGTCGCGCATGTATCCGATACACTCGCCGGCATGATGGCATACACCTGTCAGATTCCACATGTCGTGCATGGTCCATACCACCGGGGCCTTGATGCGCCTCACTTCCTTGAGCGACATCATACCCTGGTTGATCCAGTTGAGCACCACCACATCGGCCTCCTTGACCCACGGGTGACGGTGTACGGGCAGTGTGGTGACGGCAATAGACGTCTTGAAGAGGTTCTCCTTTGAAAATCCGTTGCGTGCGTAGATGATGGCGTGCTCAAGCAGAAAACTCGTCTTGCGTGCCAGCTCATTGGATACCAGGTCGATATTGTCATCGGCAAGGCTCTTGTGCATCACGAGCATACGGGCGTCTACGCCGGCCTGTCTGAGGGCATGCATCAGACGCACGGTCACGACAGATGCTCCACCCTTTGTATCGCTATGATTTACAAGCACAACTTTCATCGGTGTAATTTACTAAGGATTGGTCTGATCAGGTCTGACGGGCTTAACCTCTCGCGTCGGCATACGAATATGATGTATATCGCGAGCAGGAGCGTGCGCGCTGAATAGTCGATGGCCGGGTTACCGCTGCGCGCTACATATATGCCCGCGGCATATATCAGGGCGGCTATCGCGATATAGATACCGATACGCCTTACAGGATAAGGTATGGGATAATAATGCTGGCCCAGTATGTAGCTCACCACCATCATCACGAAATAGCAAAGGAAGGCCGCCCAGGCACATCCCACGTATCCCATCGACGGCACCATCATCACATTGGCGATTATGGTGACCGTAAGGCCGATGAGCGAGAACCACGCGCCCCATGACGTGCGGTCGCTGAGCTTATACCACAGGGAGAGGTTGAATTGTATGCCGAAGAAAAATTCGCCGATCATCAGTATGGGCACGATCTTGAGTCCCTCCCAGTATTTGGCCTGGATGAGTATCTTCACGAAATCGAGATAGAACATCACGGCAAGGAATATGAATAGGGTGAGGATGACGAAGAATTTCATGGCGTCGGCATACGACTGACGGCTGTCCTCGCCCTTCTCCTTGCTCTGCGCGAAGATAAACGGCTCGTAGGCAAATCTGAAGGCCTGGATAAACATCACCAGCACGATGGCTATCTTGTAGTTGGCGGAATATATACCGAGCTGGGCTCGGGCTGCCTCGGCATCGCCGGGATAGAGATACGGGAATATGAGCGTGCCCACGGTCTGATTCATCACTCCCACTACGCCCAGCACCAGCAAAGGCGCCGAGTATTTTATCATCTCGCGCCACAGCGGCCTGCTGAAACTCCATCTGAATCCTGTGATATCGGGCAGCAGCACTATCAGGGTCACCACCGACGACAGCAGATTGCTGAGGAATATATAGCCTATGCCGAAGCCCGGATCATAAAACCAGTCTACCGCCGAGGGAGCCTCTTTCATAAGCCACGGACACAGCAGCAGGAAGAAGATATTGAGGCCGATGTTGAGCGCGATGCCCAATAGCTTGAGTATGGCGAACCTGACGGGCCGCTTTCTGTAACGCAGATAGCAGAAGGGCACTGCCGTGAAGGCATCCAGAGCCACGGTCACGGCCATCATCATGGCGTAGGAGGTGTGACCGCCGCATTGCAGCAGGTCGGACAGCGGGTGTCTCAATAGAAAAAAGAGCACGCAGAATGTCGTGCTCGTTACGGCAAGTGATATCATTGACGTGGAGTAGACCTGCATCGGGTCGCTCCAGCGTTCGTGATTGGCGAATCTGA
>CAZBWZ010000071.1:0-10822 GCA_964495725.1 uncultured Bacteroides sp. | reverse complement strand
GCTTAACCCTTTAAATCCTAAAAGAAATGGCACATAAAAAAGGTGTAGGTAGCTCGAAGAACGGCCGTGAATCAGAAAGCAAACGCCTCGGCGTGAAGCTCTTCGGCGGTCAGTTCGCCAAAGCCGGCAACATTATCAAACGTCAGCGTGGCACTCAACATCACCCCGGCCAGAACGTGGGTATGGGTAAAGACCACACTATTTACGCTCTCATCGACGGCACCGTAGTGTTCACTGTCGGTAAAGAAGGCCGTAAATACATCAACGTACAGCCGCTGGCCGAAGCTTAACAGACCCTCGGATATCAAGGCAGGAATTGCTTGATATGTGAAGCTCTGATGCGAGCCAACCTGAAAATCAAACGCCGCGATTCTATCACAGAGTCGCGGCTTATTTTTTAATCACTACGTATCCTACATCATGTATCTTACCACAATCATACCATCACACACGATAGCGACACTGATAATGGAGTCGATCGACTCTGTGCTCAACCGTCTCGGACTTGAGAAATACCGTATGCTCGAAGACCTGATTTACTTCGCCGTGATCATTGCCGCATCATTTTTCATCGGTGTCGTCATCCGGCGCGGCATACTGATGGTGCTTCAGAAGATCGCCACAGTCCACAACACCGGCTTCACACGTGAGCTGCTGCGTGAAAAGACAATCACCAAAGTGACCCGCATCATCACACCACTTGTGTTTATCGCCCTCATGCCTTTCGCTTTTAACAGCTCGGCCCTGATACACACGATCATGGTGAGATGCGCCGACATCTATTTTATCCTTACGGTAGGCTACGCACTCACAGCCGTGCTCGTATTCATATTCACCCGATTCAACGCCAAGGAAAACACCAAAGGTCTGCCGCTCAAAGGTATACTCAACGTATCTATAGGTATCACTTGGGGCATCGTCATCATAATATGTATCTCAGTGCTGGTACAGAAATCACCCGCCACGCTGCTCACAGGCATGACGGCATTCGCAGCAGTGCTGATGTTGATATTCAAGGATACGATACTCGGATTCGTCGCCGGAATACAAATGTCGCAGAACGACATGGTGCACGTGGGTGACTGGATAGTGGTGCCCTCCACCCTGGCCAACGGCACGGTAGAGGATGTATCGCTCACCACCGTCAAGGTGCGCAACTTTGACAACACTCTCGTCACCGTACCCCCGTATTCGCTGGTACAGGGCTCATTCCAGAACTGGCGCGGCATGCAGAATTCCGGCGTGAGACGTGTAAGCCAGAATATCTTCATCAATCCCGACAAAGTCACCGCTCCCACCGACCAGCTCATCTCGACCCTCTCAGCCAAATATCCCGGGGTGGCCAAATTCGTCGAGTCACTCAAGGCCAAAGGCGCCACCGTAGCCTGGGACAAAGGCAACGCTCCGCTCAACGGCACCATAGAGAGCAACCTCGGTCTATTCCGCGCCTATCTCATCGACTACCTGCTGCACAACGACATGGTAGACAAGACCCGCGACCTCTTTGCGTCGATCCAGCCCATGTCGGCCGAGGGAGTGCCCATGCAGCTCTATTTCTTCGCTGTCACCACCCAGTGGGAATCATACGAAGCCATACGCAGCGCCATCATGGAACACGCCCTCCTCACCGCACCCGACTTCGGGCTCGAGATTCTCTCAGCCGACCATATCAACATCGACTCGGATTCAGCTGCTAAGTAAGCCTGTTGTATTCCACCGCACGGAATCCACAGAAAGACATTCTCACTTCCTGATAATCATATATTCTGATAATCATACAAAAAGGGCGACACCTCGATGATGTCGCCCTTTCTGTATCTGTATCGGCTGTTACTTCAGACCGCGTCCGCGCAGCAACGCGTCAACCGAAGGCTCCTGACCGCGGAAGCGCTTGTAGAGCACCATCGGATCCTCCGTGTCACCGGCCATCAGCACATTCTCCTTAAAGCTCCTGGCTGTCTCAGGATCAAATACACCCTTCTGCTGGAAGAGCTCGAAACCATCGGCGTCAAGCACCTCGGCCCACAAGTAGGTGTAATAGCCGGCGGCATAGCCGTCACTGCCGAAGATATGCTTGAAGTAGGGCGAACGGTAACGGAAGGTCAGTTCGGCGGGCATACCGAGCCTGGTGGCCACCTCACGCTCAAATGCCGGTATGTCGATATCGCCGGTAGGATTGAGCTTTGAATACTCGAGGTCGAGCAGAGCGGCTCCCACGAGCTCGGCTGTGGTGAAGCCCTGATTGTGGTTGGCGGCAGCCGTAAGTTTCTCTACAAGAGCGGCCGGTATCACCTCACCTGTCTTATAGTGGCGCGCATATACATTGAGCAGCTCGGGTGTGAATGCCCAGTGTTCGTTGATCTGCGACGGCAGTTCCACAAAGTCGCGGTCTACATTAGTGCCCGCGAGGTCTTTGTATCTCACCTTTGAGAGCATACCGTGCAGTCCGTGACCGAATTCATGGAATGTGGTCTCTACCTCATCGAGAGTAAGCAGCGAGGGTGTCGAGGCGGTGGGCTTGGTGAAATTACCCACGTTATAGATCACCGGACGCGACCATGTGCCGTCCTCGTTCTGCCATGAACCCTTGAACTCGCTCATCCATGCGCCCTGTCTCTTTGATGCGCGCGGGAAATAGTCGGTCATGAACACTGCGATATGCTCGCCTGTGGCTGCATCGGTCACATCGTACACCACTACCTCGGGATCATACTTGGGGGCATCGGGCACCTCCGTGAACTTCACGCCGTAGAGACGCTCGGCCAGAGTGAAGATACCCTTGCGCACTGAGTCGAGAGCGAAATACTCGCGCACCTCATTCTCGTCAAGGTCATACTTCTTCTTGCGCACCTTCTCGGCATAATAGTAATAGTCCCATGGAGCGATCTTGAAGGTGTCACCCTCTTCGTTGACCACCTGCTGCATCTCCACTACCTCTTCCTTGACACGTGCCACGGCGGGCGCCCATATCTGTCTGAGCAGGTTCTCGGCGTTACCCACGGTCTTGGCCATCACATTGTCGGTCATGTAGGCACCGAATGTGTCAAAGCCCAGCAGCTTGGCCTTTTTGGCACGGGCCTGCAGTATCTTGTTGATCACAGGATAGTTTGACTTGTCGCCGGTAGATGCCAGCTGCATGTAGCCCTCGTACATCTGACGGCGCAGGTCACGGTCCTGGGCATATTGCAGCAGAGGCAGACGGCTGGGAGCATGGAGCGTGAACACATACTTGCCGTCGAGACCACGCTCCTTGGCGGCATCGGCCGCCTGCTCGATGCTCGACACGGGCAGACCGGCCAGGCGCGCTGTATCCTCCACCACGATCTGGAAGGCATTGGTGGATTCGAGAAGATTCTTGTTGAACTGCAGATACAGGTCAGAGAGCTCGGCGTTGACCTGCTTGAGAGCCTCCTTGTCTTCGGCATTGAGCAATGCCCCGGCGCGCGTGAAATTCTTGTAATATCTCTCGGTCAGACGCTGCTGGTCACGGTCGAGCGACTCGCGGTTGTCATACACGGCCTTGACTCGCTGAAACAGCGAGTCATTCATCAGCACCTCATCGGCCTGCTTGGTAATGGCGGGGAAGATGATCTGTGTCAGCGAATCGATCTCGGGTGTGGAGTTGGATTCTGACAGAGCGCCTATCACCATCACCACACGCTCCAGGATGGGCGATGAATTCTGGTAGGCAAGGATAGTATTCTCAAATGTCGCAGAATCGGTGTTGGCGATGATGTCGGCCACATTTTTGTTCTGCTCCTCGATGCCGGCCTCAAGAGCGGGCACATAGTCCTCGATCTGTATCTGATCGAAAGGCGGAATCTGCCACTGTGTGGTGTATTCCGTCAGAAACGGATTCTGATGGATCTTGTCAGTTGTACACATTACGGTTGACAACATGATTGCCGCTGTAGCGGCGGTTAACAATAGTTTTCTCATATTTATCTTTTGTGATACTAATTCCTTTCATTCAGAGCATATACCCTTGATTGCGAGAGCCGCCAGTCGCAGCCCGAAAGTGGCTGTAACCGCCATACAGGTGCCCTTGGGCTCACCCGTCACGGGCTCATCGGAGTATACGCAGTACACCTTGCGGCCAGGCCACCTGCCGTCGCGCTTGAATCTGTCGCGCAAAGCCCGGGCAAGGGCACACCCCCGCACCTTACGCAGCTCGGCCACCGACACACGCCCCGGATCGAGACGCCGCGCCGCGCCCATCGACGAATACAGACGCACACCCTTGAGCGAGCTCACCCGCATTATCAGATCGGCCTTTGATGCCATCGAATCTATGGCATCGATCACCACGTCGTATGTCTCAAGCTCAAACTCCTCAGCATTATCCGGCGTATAGAATTTCACGACAGCCCTGATTTCGGCATCGGGCCGTATTGACTCGAGCCGCTCACGCATCACCTCAGCCTTGGGGCGACCCACCGTAAGGGTCGTGGCCGGCAGCTGACGGTTGATGTTGGTGACATCCACCTCATCGGCATCCACAAGCGTAAGATGGCCTACACCGCTGCGCAGCAACGCCTCGGCGCACCATGACCCCACACCCCCGAGCCCGAACACCATGACACGCGCTTTGTCGAGACACCGCATCCTGTCGTCGCCCATCAGCAGGGTCGCTCTCTGTAATTCTTCTCTCATATCTTGAATCTTATGCAAAGATATGGATTTTTTTTGTAACTTTGTCGCTAAATCAAAAAACAAAAAACAAGATGGAACATATAAGCCAACGCGTGCGCTCCCTGGCGCCATCAGCCACCCTGGCGATGTCACAGAAAAGTGCCGAGCTCAAGGCTCAGGGCGCTGACATGGTCAACCTGTCGGTCGGAGAACCCGACTTCAACACTCCGGAGCATATCAAAGATGCAGCCAAGAAGGCCATCGACGAGAATTTCTCGCGTTACACACCGGTTGCGGGTTATCTCAGCCTGCGTCAGGCTGTATCCCGCAAGCTGCTGAATGAAAACGGTGTGGAGTTCGCTCCTGAGCAGATCGTGGTATCCAACGGTGCCAAGCAGGCTCTCTGCAACGTAATCCTCGCCACCATCGATCCGGGCGATGAAGTGATCCTGCCCATCCCGGCATGGGTAAGCTACATGGAGATGGTCAAGCTCGCCGGAGGCACCACTGTGCCCGTGGCCGCCACAATCGAGCAGAATTTCAAGATCACCCCCGCACAGCTCCGCGCGGCAATCACTCCTAAGACACGTATGCTGTTGCTCTGCTCTCCCTCCAATCCTACCGGCAGCGTCTACTCCAAAGCCGAGCTCCAGGCTCTCGTTGACGTACTCGCACAATATCCCGATATTATCGTCCTGGCCGACGAGATCTACGAGCACATCAACTACACGGGCACATTCACATCCATGGCTTCATTCCCTGAGATAGCCGGCCGCACGGTCATTATCAACGGCGTATCAAAGGCTTACGCCATGACAGGATGGCGTATCGGCTACTGCGCCGCCCCGCTCTGGCTCGCTAAGGCCGTCAACAAGCTCCAGGGCCAGTATACATCCAATGCTTCGTCGATCGCGCAGAAAGCCGCCGAGGCCGCATACGATGGTCCGCAGTACTGCGTGGCCGAGATGTGCGCGGCCTTCCGACGCCGCCGTGATCTGGTGGTAGAGCTCGCGTCAGCGATACCCGGCTGGACAGTCAACGTGCCCGACGGCGCATTCTACCTCTTCCCTGAGGTCAGCGGCTGCTTCGGCAAGAAATGCGGCGACAAGGTGATAGCCGATGCCAATGACCTGGCCATGTATCTGCTCGAGAGCGCCCATGTGGCCACTGTATCGGGCGACGCGTTCGCCATGCCCGGCTATCTGCGTCTGAGCTACGCCACATCCGACGACAATATACGTAAGGCTTTCGCCCGCATATCGCAGGCAATCGCCGACCTCAAGTAAACAGACACACTACATAAATCTTTACAAAATGGATTTCGTAAACGAACTCACATGGCGCGGCATGATCCACCAGATGATGCCGGGCACTGAAGAACAGCTCAAGAAGGAAATGACCACAGCATATCTCGGCATCGACCCCACGGCCGACAGCCTCCACATCGGACACCTCGTGGGTGTGATGATGCTCAAGCATTTCCAGCGCGCTGGACACCGACCTATCGCCCTTATCGGCGGCGCCACTGGCATGATCGGTGACCCCTCGGGCAAGAGCGCCGAGCGCAACCTGCTCAACGAGGAGACCCTGCGCCACAATCAGGAGTGCATCAAGAAGCAGTTGTCAAAATTCCTTGACTTTGACAGCGATGCACCCAACGCTGCCATCCTGGTCAACAATTACGACTGGATGAAACAATTCTCATTTCTCGATTTTATCCGCGATGTGGGCAAACACATCACCGTCAACTATATGATGGCCAAGGATTCGGTGAAGAAGCGTCTCAACGGCGAGTTTCGCGAAGGCATGTCATTCACCGAGTTCTCATACCAGCTCGTTCAGGGCTACGACTTCCTCAACCTCTTCAAGGAGTATGGATGCCGTCTGCAGCTCGGCGGCAGCGACCAGTGGGGCAATATCACCACCGGCACCGAGATGATACGCCGTATGCTCGGCGGCGAGGCCTACGCCCTCACCTGCCCTCTCATCACCAAAGCCGATGGCGGCAAGTTCGGCAAGACCGAGTCGGGCAATGTATGGCTCGACCGCCGGTACACTTCGCCCTACAAGTTCTATCAGTTCTGGCTCAATGTATCCGATGCCGATGCCGAGAAGTATATCAAGATCTTCACCGAGCTCACCGAGCAAGAGGTGGCCGACCTGGTGGAGCAGCAGAAAGCCGACCCCGGACAGCGTCCGCTGCAGAAGCGTCTGGCCAAGGAAATCACCACAATGGTACACAGCGCCGAAGACTACGAGCAGGCTGTCGAGGCATCCTCGATACTCTTCAGCAACAAGGCCTCGGATATCCTTCACAAGATCGATGAGGACACCCTGCTGGCCGTGTTTGACGGTGTGCCTCAGTTTGAGGTTGACCGTACCGACATCGAGAGCGGTGACCTCAAGATTGTCGACCTGCTTACGGAGAAGGCCGCAGTATTCCCCTCCAAAGGAGAGCTCCGCAAATTAGCCCAGGGAGGCGGCGTATCGATCAACAAGGAGAAAGTGGCCGATATCAACGCACCGGTCACCACAGACATGCTCCTCAACGATAAATATATCCTGGCCCAGAAAGGCAAGAAAAACTACTTCCTTATCAAGACAAAATAAGCCCGGGCTGTATAATGCAAAAAAACCGATGGTCATCCATGTTGACCATCGGTTTTTTTACGTTGTACAGCCTTTGAGATACCCGGAGAAGTATCAGAAGCTCAGCATCAGGCCCACCGACAGCGGCTTATACGACAGGGCTGCCGGCTTCATGGGCTCCACCGGCATATATTTCACGTAGGCGCCGAGCCAGTTGTTGAAGTAGATACCACCCATCAGCTGCCCCGTCACCGGCCTCTGGTACTTGCGGTCGAGTTTCTCATCATACCGGCGGCTGTCGGGCATACTGTAATGGGCGCTCACCGACGAGTAGGTGTTGAAATTGAGTATGCCGCCTAGTATCACCGACATGCGGTGACGGCCGTCAAGCTTGACGGACAGATACTGCCGGAAGAGCAGCGGCATGTCGATACTGAATGTATATATATCGGCCGACGTATCCACCGCACCTTCGGGAAAAGTCGATGGTACAATGTTATCGCCATCGTAGAGATAGCGCATACCGTTGCCCACCTTGAGATTGCGTCCGGTGATGCCGAGGCCCAGATTCAGACTGCTCCACTTATGCAGTTTGTATCGCACACCCAAGATATACAGCATGGATATCTCCCACGACTTCGTCATCTGATGATCCATGCACGCAGGACCATCCACAGCGTTCACCATACCGAAATTCAGACCGCCGATAATGCCATCCCACCGGTCGCCGTAGCCATTCTTGCTGGGCATATATACCTTGACGGCTTTCGTGGCGGCTTTCTTTGCCGGCTCGTTGGTCTTGGTAGTCTTCTTGCTTTTGTTCTTCTCTATCTTGAGCACACGCTCGGCCCCGGGCTCGACATCTATGATGATTGATTTCCTTGATTCATCATTTACCGTATTAACCTGCAGCTCACTACTGTTATCGATAATGACCACTGTATCGGCTTTAGCCACATTCAACAATGTGTCTGCCTTTTGACCTGCCATAGCCATAGCGCAAGGCATCAGCGCTGCTATTATCGTAATTACTCTTTTCATAGCTTTACAAATAAAGTAACAATCCTACCGACCACACATTGAAATCCGGACCAAAGCCTTTTCTGAACTGCTGCTTGGGTGAATACCTCACATACACTCCCCAGTCGTTGTACTCGCCCACCGTGGCCTCGAAATCCCAGGTAAAAGGCTTCTGCTGCAGACCCGTGAATGTGGTCTTGTTAGACATCCCGGCACTCTTCCACCGTGTCTCGGCCGAGTCATAAGTGTTGAGCTTGGCTATCGCAGCCAATCCGAAACCAAATCCCTTGTAGATACGTTGCTGGAATCGCAGGGGCATACTTACTGATAATCTGTATAGCGATGAGCTCACGTCGTACATTTCTGCTGTATTTTCTTCCATCGTAAGCACATTGCCCTCGGTGCCGAAATGATAACCTCCGCCCAGATTGATCTTGCGGCTCATCATACCCGCACCTATGCTGAATGACGTGTTGACAGTGGGGCGCCAGCAGAAGTTGAGGATATCCGGCAGACCTACATCCAATGATTGACGGAATCCATCGGGCGCGTTGGCCGGAATGGCAAAGCCGATATACGCGGTACGCAGAAAGTAGGTGGCGAACCGGCGGTGCTTTTTCCGCAGAAAAGGCAACTCGAAATTCCACGGATCAGACATGGCCGTATCGCCCATGACCGTGTAGGCGTAGCTGCTGCCGGAGGCCGAACGTGCGACATCTACGGTGACGGCTCCGTCACTGCGGCTCACGGTCACACCCGAGGCATCCGTTATCACCGCTACCGTATCGCCGGCCTCAGCTCCGCGGGCCGTAAGCGCGGCAATGGCCACACACAATGTTAAGATCAGTTTTTTCATATCCTTGATATAGTTATTCGATATTGATTACATTCCTTTTTTCTTAAGCATACGCTTTACCTGCTTCACTCCCGCATCTCCCTCAAGATACAGCAATATTATCTTGTTGCCGCCGGCCATATACTGGTTGAGATAAAGGATGTAGCGGTAGGGTGAGCGTGTACCCAGCGAATAGAAGCCGTAATAGAGCTTACCGTCCTTCAACGACTCCTCGATGTCCACTGCGTTCTTGACATCCATCTTTATCAGACGCACTATCTCGTCGGCGTCGGCAGCCCTGCCCGTCACAGTCACCGAGCGGTAGATGTCGAGATTGTATTTCTGCACGGCTGCCCCCCTCACTATGGTCTCCACAGCGTTGGCATCCTTGCGGTAGCGGCCGTCGAAGAGCTGATTGATGGCGAGTCCCTTCTGGCCGAAGCAGGCGATCTGCCCCACCACCGCTACTATCATCGCTATGACTATACGTTTCATAAGCATTATTTTGATTTCATATTATTCAGATTCGCGACACTACTCCACCAGAGAGGAAAACACCGACAGATCGGCGTTGATCGTCTCCTCCACCTGCTCGGCGGCCACGGAGAGCAGCATCAGCTGGCTGTCCATCATATCGGTGGCTCTGTCGCCATGATACTCCGTGCCGTTGACATAGGCCACACTCTCGCCGGAGCCGGTGTCGTGCAGTGCGTACAGCACCCAGACGCCCGCTGATATCGCCAGTGCGGCACAAGCTGCGGCGGCCCATGGCACACGGCGTCTGTGACGGGGCCGGATTTCGCGGCGCCCCATGGCCCAGTAGCCCATCACGGCGAGAGCCTCGTCTACATCATCGCCCGAGTAGTCGCCGGTCAGCAGCATGTCGCGCAGCTCTCTTTCCTGGGCCTCGTCGGTGGTGCCGTCAAAATATTTATTTATCAACTCGTGTATATCGTGCATGGTGTCATTGTTTTTTCATGTTAATTCCGGCGAATTCAGCGCGTATGGTACGTCGCCCGCGGCTCACCACCGCCCTTATCGCCTCTTCTGATATGCCGTATTCCTCGGCCAGCTCGTCGTAGCCGTATCCGTACATCTCGCGTTTGCGCAATATCTCGTAGTCACGGCCGCTGAGACATCTCTTCAGTAATGAGTCTATCCGGTGATAGCGGCTGTCACAGCTGTCGTCATCATCAGTCTGCAACACGTTGACATCCCGGTCTGTCATCTCCTCGGTCTTATATGCCGACTTCATGCGCAGCTTGTCGATGCTTACGCTTCTCACAGCCGCATAGCTCATGCCTGCCGCATGTCTCTCGTTTTCGATGTCCCTACGGTGAGTCCACAACTTGCAGAACGCATCCTGCAGGGCATCATCGCTGTCGCTGTCGCTGCGCAATATGGCGTTGGCCCTGTTGCGCAGACTGGCTCTCAGCCGCATGAATATTGTGGTGAACTGATTGTCGGTCATCTTTTCTTTAATCGTTTACATAGTATACGTAAAGAAAAGCCGGATGTGACAGCATCCGGCAATTTTTAATAAAAAAAATCCGCAGTATCAGTAAGCCATCACCTCGCATGTGCCGTTGAGGGCTGCTATCGCATTGGTGGCCAGCGCCTCCATCTCGCCCTCCCCGGGGTATACGTGTACGGGTGCGAGATATTCGACTCGGCTTTTCACACCGTCCACTATATAGTCGGAGTTGGCCATGCCGCCTGTGAGCAATATCGCGTCCACCTTGCCGT
>CAZBWZ010000070.1:0-10980 GCA_964495725.1 uncultured Bacteroides sp. | reverse complement strand
ACCGATGCGACACCCAAATCGAGCGATGCCAGGGCATTGTCGATCTTCGGTATCATGCCTTTGGTGATCACGCCGTCAGCTCTCAGAGCAGGGTAGACCGAGGGTGTGATGAGTCCGATCACGGAATCCTCGTCATCGACATCGCGCAGTACGCCCTTCTTCTCGAAGCAGTAGACAAGATCCACATCGGACACCTTGGCCATGCCCGTGGCAACGGCCGAGGCCACGCTGTCGGCATTGCAGTTGAGCAAGGTGCCGTGGCCGTCGTGCATGATGGCGCATACCACCGGCACTATGCCGGCGGCTGTAAGGGTGCTGAAAAACGGCACGTTGACACCGTCGGGTGTCAGGTCGCCCACATAGCCGTAGTCTATGGGTTCGGCAGGTCGCCGTGTGGCCGTGATGGCGCAGCCGTCGGCCCCGGTGAGGCCCGCTGCATTGCATCCGGCGGCCTGGAGGGCGCTCACCACGCGCTTGTTGACGAGGCCCGCGTAGACCATGGTGACGATATCGAGGGTGTCGCGGTCGGTCACGCGGCGACCATCGATCATGGTGGTGGGCATCTCCAGACGCTTGCTCAGGCGGGTGGCTTCCTTGCCGCCGCCGTGGACCAGTATCTTAGGGCCGTCGAGCTTCACGAAATCGGCGATGAAGCCGGCGAGGGCGGCTGGGTCGTCCACGACATTGCCGCCGATCTTTACAACAGTGAGCTTGTCCATCACAGAGATTCGAGCATACGTTTGAGCACGGTCTGTGCCGATATCTCGCGGTTGGCGGCCTCGGGTATCACGATACTGCGCTCGCTCTCGATCACGTCGTCGGTGACTATCATGTTGCGGCGCACAGGCAGGCAGTGCATGAAGAAGGCATTGTCTGTGAGGCCCATCTTCTCGGTGTCGATGGTCCATGAGCGATCGGTGTTGATCACCTTGCCGTAATTGGGATCGGCATAGGCCGACCAGTTTTTGGCGTAGACGAAGTCGGCGCCTTCGAGAGCCTTGCGCTGGTCGTATTCTATGGTGGCTCCGGCAGTGAAGGCCGGGTCGAGCTCATAGCCGTGGGGATGGGTGATCACCAGCTCGTAACCCGTGGCTCCGATCCATTCGGCAAACGAATTGGGCACGGCCTGCGGGAGGGCACGGGGATGGGGAGCCCAGCTCATCACGATCTTGGGGCGCGCCTTGGTCTTGTATTCCTCGATGGTGATGAGGTCGGCGAAGCTCTGCAGCGGGTGGCGTGTGGCGGCCTCCATGCTGAACACCGGGCGGCCTGAATACTTGATGAACTGCTCGATCACGCGCTCCTCATAGTCCTCGGCCTTGTCCTTGAGCCCGGCGAACGAGCGCACACCTATGATGTCGCAATAACTGCCCATCACGGGTATGGCCTCAAGCAGGTGCTCGGCCTTGTCGCCGTCCATCACCACACCGCGCTCGGTCTCGAGCTTCCAGGCTCCCTGGTTGACATCGAGCACCATCACGTTCATGCCTAAATTCATCGCGGCTTTCTGAGTGCTCAGGCGTGTGCGCAGGCTGGAGTTGAAGAATATCATCAGCAGGGTGCGGTTGCGGCCCAGCTCTGTAAATGCGAATCTGTCTTTCTTGATCTCGAGGGCCTCCTTCACGGCCAGATCGAGATCGCCTATATCATTGACGCAGGTAAATTTTTTCATATCGGGTATTGTGAAGTGATGGCTCAGCGGGTAATCTCGTCAAAGGCCTCAAGGAAGATGTCAGCCTCCTTGCGGCTCACGCACAGGGCCGGCAGCAGACGCACGGTGGTGTTGCCGGCTCCACCGGTGAATATGTGCTTGTCGAACAGCAGACGCTTGCGCAGGGCCGGGGCATCGCCGTCGATCTCCACGCCGATCATCAGTCCGCGTCCGCGCACCTCCTTGAGCTGCGGCATCGCGCGCAGTCGGTCGAGCAGGTAGTCGCCTACCTCGCGGGCGTTGTCCACCAGAGCCTCGCTCTCGGTCACCTCGGCCACGGCGATGGCGGCGGCGCACGCAAGGTGGTTGCCGCCGAAGGTGGTGCCGAGCATACCGTAGACCGGCTTGAACTGCGGCGAGATGAGCACCGCACCCATCGGGAACCCGTTGGCTATGCCCTTGGCCATGGTGATCAGATCGGGGCGTATGCCGGCCCACTGGTGGGCGAAGAAGCGGCCCGTGCGGCCGTAGCCCGACTGTATCTCGTCGAGTATCAGCACGGTGTCTGTGTCGGTGGTGAGCTGGCGCAGCTGACGCATGAAATCGTCGGAGGGCACGCGTATGCCTGCCACACCCTGTATGCCCTCTATGAGCACGGCGCAGTATTCGCCGGTGGCGAGGGCGGCCTTAACGGCGTCGATGTCGCCCAGCGCCACGAACTCCACGTTGGGGGTGCGGTTGAAAGGTGACACTATCTTGGGATTGTCGGTGGCGGCTACCGCACCCGATGTACGGCCATGGAAGGCATGGCTGAAGGCGAGCACCTTGGCCTTGCCCGTGTGAAACGACGCGAGCTTGATCGCGTTCTCGTTGGCCTCGGCACCGGAGTTGCAGAGAAAAAGATTGTAGTCGTCATATCCCGACAGACGGCCCAGTTTCTCGGCCAGGATGCCCTGCAGGGGATTCTGCACAGAGTTGCTGTAGAAGCCGAGCATTGAGGCCTGACGGGAGATGGCCTCGACATAATGGGGGTGACAGTGGCCGATGGAGATAACGGCATGGCCTCCGTAGAGGTCGAGATACTCAGTGCCTTCTTCATCGTAGACATAGCATCCGCGGCCTTTGACCGGGGCGATGTCATACAGGGGGTAAACATCGAATAATTTCATAGTCGGAGGTATTGATGATTAGAAGGCCGAGGCCTTGAGTTGCAGACCGGCTGTCTCGGGGAGTCCGGTCATGATGTTCATGTTTTGCACCGCCTGACCGGAGGCTCCCTTCAGCAGGTTGTCGATCGCGGCTGTCACCAGCAGCTTGTCGCCGTGTTTCTCAAGGCTGATTATAGCCTTGTTGGTATTCACTGCCTGCTTGAGGTCGACGGGTGTGTCGATCACGTGGGTGAAGGCGGCGTCGCGGTAGTAGTCGCGGTACAGCGCTGTGGCCTCGTCGATGGTGAGCTGTGTGGATAGATGGCTCATGGCGAAAATACCGCGTGGGAAGTCGCCGCGCACGGGTATGAAGTTGATGTCGGCGTCAAAGCCTGGCTGCAGGGTGGTGAGGGTGCGTCTTATCTCGGCCAGGTGCTGGTGGGTGAATGCCTTGTAGACCGACATATTGTCGTTACGCCAGCTGAAGTGGGTGGTGGCTCCGGGCTTCACGCCGGCACCGGTAGAGCCGGTGACAGCGGTGATGTGGGGCTCGGTGAGGTGGCCGGCCGCAGCCAGGGGCAGCAGCGACAGCTGGATGCATGTGGCGAAGCAGCCGGGATTGGCCAGCAGGCGCGCCGAGGCGATGCGTTCGCGGTCGACCTCGGGCAAGCCGTAGACATATCCGTCGCTCTCGTCACGGAAATCCTGCGCGAGGTCGATTACCTTGAGATGGGCAGGGAGCTCATGCTCCTGCCAGAACTTGCGGCTGAATCCGTGGCCCGAGCAGAGAAACAGCACGTCTACGCTGTCGAGGTCGATATTGTCTGTGAACACGAGATCGGTGTCGCCCACCAGGCCCTCGTGTACCTGTGTGACGGGATTGCCGGCGTTGCTCGACGACTGCACGAAGCCGATCTCTACATCGGGATGATTTACGAGCAGGCGTATCAGCTCGCCGGCGGTGTATCCCGCGCCTCCTATGATTCCGGCTTTCATTCCTTACCGTTGCGCTTCTGCACGTTGTGATATATCTTCATCTGGTTGCCGAGTATCTTGGTGAATCCTTTCACGTCATCGGCTGTCCATGCCTTGTTTACCTCTCCGTATTCGCCGAAGTCGGTCTTCATCAGGTCGTAGGGAGAATCGACACCCACGAGGGTGAATGTTCGCGGATAGAGGGTGAGCTCTACCGTGCCGGATACATTCTGCTGCGAGCTCTCGAGGAATTTCTCCATGTCGCGCATCACGGGCTCGAGATACTGCGACTCGTGGAGGAACATGCCGTACCATGTGCCGATTTGGTCCTTCCAGTACTGCTGCCATTTGGTGAGGGTGTGCTTCTCCAGCATCTTGTGCGCTGCGATAATGATTATTGGTGCGGCGGCCTCGAATCCTACACGGCCCTTGATGCCGATGATGGTGTCGCCGATGTGCATGTCGCGGCCGATGCCGTATTTGGCTCCGATCTCCTCGATCTTGCGGATGGCGGCGATCTTGTCGTCGTATTTCTCGCCGTTGATGGCAGAGATCTCACCTTTGTCGAAGGTGATCTTCAGGGTCTCGGGTCCCTCGGCGGTGATCTGCGAGGGGTAGGCGCTGTCGGGCAGCGTCTGCTCTGAATGGAGAGTCTCCTTGCCGCCGATGCTGGTGCCCCATAGGCCTTTGTTAATCGAGTATTCCATGCGCTTGAAGTCGGCCTCGTATCCGTGCTCCTTGAGATAATTGATCTCGTAGTCGCGGGTGAGCGTCATGTCGCGGGTGGGGGTGATGATCTCGATCTCGGGGGCGAGGATCTGGAATGTGAGGTCAAAGCGCACCTGGTCGTTGCCGGCGCCGGTAGAGCCGTGTGCGATGGCATCGGCTCCGATGCTCTTGGCGAATTCGATGGTGGCGATGGCCTGGAATATGCGCTCTGACGATACGCTGATGGGGTAGGTGCCGTTGCGCAGCACGTTGCCGGCAATCATGTAGCGGATGCTCTTGTCGTAGTAGTCGCGTGTGACATCGAGTGTGGTGTGTGATGCGGCTCCGAGACGTAGGGCCCGCTCCTCGATGCTCTTGAGCTCTTCTTCAGAAAAGCCGCCGGTATTGGCGATAGCTGTGTGTACCTCGTATCCGAGGTCTTCAGAGAGGTACTTAACGCAGAATGATGTGTCGAGACCTCCGCTGAAGGCCAGCACTACTTTTTTCTTGTCCATCTTTGTATCGTGATTTTTGTGATTTATTTCTTGAGGTGAAGTAATTTGTTGATCTTGTTGCGGAGCATGATCTTGTATGGTGTGGATGGCGTGGATGGCTCAGTCTCTACGGCGGGATCGTAGAGCATACCGGTGCAGAGACACATGCGGCGGTTGTTGCGCTGCAGTATGTCGTAGTTCTTGCAGCCCTGGCATCCTTTCCAGAACTCGTCGTCTTCGGTGAGTTCGGAGAATGTGACGGGCTTGTAGCCCATGCGTGAATTGAGCTTCATCACGGGCAGCGATGTGGTGATGGAGAATATCTTTGCGAATGGAAAGCGCATCCTTGCCAGCTCGAAGGTCTTTTCCTTGATTTTGGCAGCGAGGCCGAGGTGACGGTAGTCTGGGTCGACGATCAGACCCGATGTGGCTACGTAATCGCCATGTTCCCAGCTCTCGATATAGCTGAATCCAACGAGCTTGTCACCGTCCATAGCCACCACGGCCTTGCCGCCGGTCATCTTCTTGGATATGTATTCGGGTGAGCGGCGTGCGATGCCTGTACCTCGCTGCAGTGCGGATTCATAGATGAGTTTGCATACGAGTTCGGCGTACTTGGTATGTTCGGCCGATGCAAATGTCACTGTTACATGATTTGCGTCCATTTATGATATTATGTTATTGTGTTTGTGGAATTATGGTAAAGAAAGACAAAGCGTGGCGACTCGCATCATAATCGCTATGTTGCGGCCGCGGGTAATCATCGTCGGACAAAAGCCGTAGTATTTATAGTCTGTCTGTCAAGCATCTTTCTCACCTTGAAGATAAGGGAAATGTCGGTTCCCGTTTCAAAAGTGGTGCAAAGTTACATAAAATATGTGATTTGCCCAACATCTTTTTTCTTTTTTACACAATTTAAGCCTGATGGATTTCACGCAGAGGGGCAGAGGAGCAGATATTTTTTACGCAGATTATGTTATGCCCCTCTGCTCCTATGCGGCTCTGCGTGCTACCCACCATCGGGTGGGGAAAGGCTGCGGGTCGGTGTGGGTCAGTCGGCGTAGTTGTCGAGGGAGCGTCGTGTCTCGGAGATGATGATGGCGCGGAGCTCGGGGGGCGATAGCACCACGATGCGCGGTCCGTAGGAGAGGAGCTCGCTGATGAGGTCATTGGTGATGCGCATCCTGTATTCAAACACCGAGTATCGGTCGTGTACCATCTCGGTCTGTGAGGCGTGGAGAGGCAGGGCACGGAGGTATTTGGCCTGTGTGCTGTCGGTGCGGATGGTGATTTTCTTGGGCTCGCTGTGGTCGACGATGATGCCGAAGGCATCCTTGAAGTAAAGCTCGGGATCGAAGTCGTCGGGCATGCTGAAATGTTCGGCGAGCTGATTCACCTGCGACATGCGGTCGAGCGCGTAGGTCTTTACCTTGTCGTCTTTGACGCTGCGCCCCACCACATACCAGCGTTGCTTGAATATCTTGGTGAAGTAAGGCTCGATCACCACCCCCTTGGTGGGCAGGCTACGCGTGTAGGGATGATAGTCGAACTTCACGCGGCATGACGAGCGGAGAGCCTCGATAAGCACGGCGAGGTGGCCGCGTGCCGAGGGTACGTCTTCGAGAAACACGCGGTTTGAGATGTCGCGTGCCGAGGTGATCAGGCTGTTGGTGGCGGTGGAGTTGAGCAGCCAGTTGGTGACGCTCTCGCGGTGTTTGTCCTCCTCCGAGATATAATATTCAAAAGTCGAGGGGTCGCACTCGATATTGATATCGAAGAGCTCCTCGATGGCCTGGCGATAATTGTAGAACGTGCGCCGGGGGATCGGTTCGCCGTTGGATAGCGATGATTTCTCCCAGTATCTGTTTATTTCCTCGCGTGTGATGCGCCGATGTCGCTTTATTGTGTCAATCAGCCATATATATTTGGATAACAAGTCTTTTGCCATAGGTCTAACAAAAAAGGTCAGTATTATGATTCAGGTATGTCTTTTTGATTGCGCGATAAGATAATGAGGAAGATGAAGGTAATGAGGGCATTGATTATCAGTAGCTCGAATCCGGTGTGATAGTCAAACAGGCGGACGAGTGCCCATTGCAGCAGCCATGACAGCGCCGGTGCGGCGATGCAGGCCAGGGGCACCGCGTGGTCTATGGCCTTGCGGCTGGTGAACATGCCGAAGACAAAGAGGCCCAGGATCGGTCCGTAGGTATATGATGCGAGCGTGTATACAGCCGAGATGGCATCCTGCTCGCTGATGTAATAGAATGCGATGATGATCAGACCCATTATTACCGAATTGGCGATGTGTACGCCCTTGCGCACCTTGGTGAGCTTTTTGTCGTCGCCGCTGCGGTGGGCTCCGATGATGTCGACCGTGAATGATGTGGTGAGGGACGTGAGCGCCGAGCCGGCGGCTGAATATGCCGCGGCCACAAGGCCGATGATAAAGAGCACTCCCACCACCACGGGCATAGTGTGGTGGGTGGCCACCAGACCGAATATATCGTCGGTCTTGGCCGGTATCTCGATATTGTTGCGCTCGAGAAACATCACGAGCAGTGTGCCGAGTATCAGGAAGAGACCGATCACAAAGAACTGCACGATACTGCTCACCACGATATTCTTCTGCGACTTGGCCGAGTTGGCGCAGGCGAGATTGCGCTGCATCATGTCCTGGTCGAGTCCGGTCATGGCTATGGTCATGAATATGCCGGCCACAAACTGTTTCCAGAAATAATTGGCCGATGACGGATCGTCGAAGAAGAACATCCTGAATGTGTGGTGGGCGGTGACCTCGTGGGCTATGTCGCCGGGGCCCATACCTAAATTGTCGGCGATGAACCAGATGCACAGCACCACGGAGGCCACCAGGCAGAAGCTCTTGAGAGCATCGGTCCATACCACGGTCTTGACTCCCCCCTGATTGGTGTAGAGCCAGATCAGGGCGATGGTGACTATCACATTGAAGGTGAACGGCACATGGAGCGGCCCGAAGACAAGGAGCTGAAGCACCGCGCAGACCACAAAGAAACGCACGGCCGCACCGAGCATCTTGGAGATGTAGAAGAACCATGCGCCGGTGCGGTAGGTGGTGGTGCCGAACCGCTGCTCGAGATAGCCGTAGATCGTGATGATGTTGCGCTTGTAGAAAAGCGGCACAAGCACGAAGGCCACCACAAAATATCCCACTATAAAGCCGAGCATCATCTGCAGATAGGCGTAGCCTTTGTTGGCCACCATGCCGGGCACCGAGATGAAGGTCACGCCCGAGATGGCCGCCCCCACTGTGCCCAGAGCCACCAGAGGCCAGGGGGCCTTGCGGTTGCCAGTAAAGAATGTATCGTTGTCTGATTTGCCTCTCGATGCCAGCCACGACACGAGCATAAGTACGGCAAAATATACGGCTATTGATAATATGACGATGACAGGAGTGCTCACTTACTTATACACTATTTACTTATACACTATTACTTATAACTTATTCGGCATAGAGGAGGTAGGGGCGGCGCCGGATCTTGAAGTCGGCCACGTCGCCGGCCCACCGGGCCTTGATCTCGTCGGCCGAGGCTCCGTCGGCGATCATCTGCCTCACGTAGTCCACGCCGATGAGCTTCTCGAAGAATGACGTGAGGAAGCGCTCTTTGTGGGGGGCCGTACCGCGGTATGCATCAATCAGGTAGGAGAGGTCGATGCCGCGTGCTATGATGGAGTCGTGGGGCATATCGCTGAGATCCACACCATAGCATTTCACCCCCTTCTGCGGCGGATTCTTGGCACCGGGGCGTGAGGTAGGCGTGAAGCTGAAGCTGCGTCCTTTCATGCGGGGATGGCCGTAGATCTTGAAGGGCTTTTCGGTGCCGCGTCCCAGACTCACGTCGGTAGCCTCGAAATAGCATATCGAGGGGTAGAGGTAGATCGATGTCATGTCGGGGAGGTTGGGCGACGGAGCTATGGGCAGCTCATAGCGTGTGGCGTGGGTGTAGCCCGCGCATGGCACCACGGTGAGGTCGACTGTGCGGCCCTGCTTGAGCCAGCCTTCGCCGTTGATCATGCGTGCCATCTCGCCGAGGGTGAGGCCGTGTACCACCGGTATGGGCAGACGACCCACGCCCGACTCATATTTCATGTCGAGGATGGGTCCGTCGACATACATGCCGTTGGGGTTGGGGCGGTCGAGCACCATGAATTTTTTGCCGTGGGCGGCTGCCGAATTCATGAGTTCGAGCATGGTGCAGTAATAAGTATAGTATCTGAGGCCCACGTCCTGGATATCGGTCACCACTATGTCGAGGTCCTGCATGGCCTTCTCCATAGCCTCGGCTCTTCCCGGCCCGTAGAGCGACACTATCTTTACGCCTGTCTTCTGGTCGATACCGCCGGCGACATGCTCACCGGCATCGGCAGTGCCCCTGAAGCCATGCTCGGGAGCGAATACACACTCTACGTCGATTCCTGCGGCGAGCATGGCGTCGAGCGTGTGTGTCGAGCTGTCGATCATGCCCGTGTGATTGGTATACAGACCCACGCGCTTGCCTTCGAGCAGAGGCAGATATTCAGATGTGCGCGCGGCGCCGACTGTCACGGTATCATCGGCGGCATAAGCCGGCATAGACATACCGAAAATGGCCGAGAGGGCTAAAATGAGAGTGTAAATGTTGTAGACCACAGATTTAAGGTTAATGATTGGATTGCAAAGTTAAAAAATTAAAAAGCAATGCCGGTGTTAAGTAAGATGTAAAATGGTTAAAGAATATAAAATGTTATTAGATACTATTGGTATATAAAAAATTAGTATTTAAATTTGCAGTGCAAAAAGCAACGGGGTATTAGCTCATCTGGCTAGAGCGCGACACTGGCAGTGTCGAGGTGAGCGGTTCGAGTCCGCTATACTCCACACCGATTGATGACAAGTGCCTGATACATTCTATCAGGCACTTTTTTTACGGTTACACCTCTTACCTTAGACAATACCAATCTACAAAATAATGAATATCAGACGTATCTTATCAATCTTAGTGCTGGTGCCGGGCTTGCTTGCGGCCAGGGGCGCCGACTATTCGGGTTATTATCAGTCGCTGCCCGCGCAGGTGGCCCAGGTGTCTGACTTCGGATTCCGACCGGACAGCATCGACATATCTTCGCTCGGTGCCAAAGGTGATGGCGTGACCCTCTGCACGGATATAATCCAGAAGGCTATCGACGACATGTCGGTCCGCGGAGGCGGACGTGTGGTGGTGCCAATGGGTATCTGGCTCACCGGGCCGCTTGAGCTCAAGAGCGGGGTGGAGCTGCATCTGCGCGCCAATGCCGTGCTCTATTTCTCGCCCGACAAGAGCCTGTACCTCGATCCCAATCCCAAGGCATCGCGTGTCAGGGCCTGTATCTCGGCCACCCGCTGCCGCAACATAGGCATCTCGGGACAAGGCACGATCGACGGCAACGGGGCCCAGTGGCGACCGGTCAAGCGCGGCAAGGTGAGCGACACTGAGTGGGGTAACTTCCTGCGTATGGGTGGCCAGGTGACCGACGACGGCAAGCTATGGTATCCGATGCACCTGAAATCGGGTTATCCGGATATCGCCGATACAGCCGAGAAGCAGGAGAAGAAGCGCAACGACCTGTTTCGCATCTTCCATTGTGAGAATGTCAAGCTGTCGGGTGTCATATTCCAGAACGCTCCGAAGTTTCATGTGCATCCGTTCTATTGCAGCAATGTGATAATCGACGGCATCACGGTGCGCTGTCCGTGGAATGCGCAGAACGGCGATGCTATCGATATCAGCGACTGTCACCGCGTGCTTATCGTCAACTCGATCGTGGACGCCGGCGACGACGGCCTGTGCATGAAGAGCGGCACACCATCAAAGGATACCGATGTCAACGGTTGCCGAGACATACTGATACAGGACTGCACCGTGTATCACGCCCACGGAGGATTCGTGATCGGCAGCGAGGATATCTGCGGCATGGAGCGCATAGTGGTGCGCGACTGCACATTCTC
>CAZBWZ010000069.1:0-11167 GCA_964495725.1 uncultured Bacteroides sp. | reverse complement strand
CCCCCGACCCTCTGCTTGTAAGGCAGACGCTCTAAACCAGCTGAGCTAAGCGCCCCTTCCTGCTAAAAGCACTGCAAAGTTAAGGCACTTTTTTTGATTGTGCAAATATTTTTTGAAAAAAATTTCAACAAAATTAGTTTACATTTACATAATACACTATAGATAAGCTTATTAATACCTAAAAATTATTGATTATTTACAAATGTAAAAATTTATGTTGCACACGTCACAGTCATTTCGTAACTTTGCAAACACAGAATTCAATGCTTTTTAATCCTTTCAACATTCATCTTATGTGTCAATACATGAAATTCATCGCGGCTATGGCATTAGCCGGAGGCCTGGCGAGCTGTCAGCAAAGCTATGTGCAGCTCGAGGCCGGTGATTATGATTTTAAGAGCAACCCTTACACTTTGCCGGCACGCGACATGTCATTCAGTGCGCCAAGGCAGACATCCATATATATAAAAGAGGTGGAGGAGCGTGGTGACAGCATAATCAGCAACCTGTGCGCCTCACGGGTTGACAATTCGATCTCATACGCATGTGCCATAATGCCGGCCAAACAGACCAACACCACGGGCAAGCGTGGCAAAGCCGCCTCAAAAAAGTCGGCCGCAGCCGCCAAAACCCAGAAATCAGCCGCCACAGCAAGTGACCCCGCATCAAGACCCCCGATCATCGCCACATACGACAAATACCCCAAATTCAACTCGCCCATGGCCGTATCGCTCTGGAAGATGATGCGCCGCTCCGACACATTCACCCAGTCGGACATCTCCAATGCCATAGATCTCTGCATCGTGGCATACGAATATCTCTCACAGGAATATGAGCAGATTCTCGACCACAATTACACCGAGGCAAAGCGACGCGACTGCCTGGTCGACCTCGACAACGGCAAGGGCAGCGAGATCATGAACTTCAGCAACACCTTCAGCCGCCGTCTCAACAAGCTGCCTGAGCTCAACGAAGCCAACCTCTCGCGTCTGCAGATGATGAATGACAAGAAAGAGCACAGCCGTAAGCTCCTCGACAAACTGCTTGAACCCTGACCATCCCCGTGACACTCTCCGTACCCCTCACCGCGCCTCCACACGGCGCGGTTTTTTTTGCACTTATTATAAATTTTGCACTTATTATAAAAAATGTGTAATTTTGCCCACCGGAAAAACCGGTGGACGCAAGTCATCAGACGACTCTCCCGTCCGCCAGATCTCCGCTGCAATCCATCTATAATCAAAAGCATACCCATCATCAATCATTGACAATGAGACCGACGCTCAAGATAATCACCGCCATACTGGTAATTGTCACGGCAGCATGCACACTTGTCGCTCATGACAGCAACAGCCCGACCAAGCCCTCAGACAGAGTGACGGTGATACTCGGCGACTCGAATATATGGCTTGCCGGTGACAGCTGCGACAACCACCAGGGCTGGATGGCATGGCTGCGCGACATGCGCGACATACCCGACTGCCTGAGCTACGCTCGCAGCGGCGCCTCATGGAGCCACACATCCGACACTGAGGCAAATACCACCGAGAATATCGCCGTGCTCGGCGACAACAACGTGATATACAATCAGGTGCTCCGGCTCATTGATGCCGTGGCGCAAGGCAGGCAGCAACCACCTACGCTGCTGCTGGTGAGCGCCGGAGGCAATGACGCGTGGTTTGCCCACAAGAGGCCCCGCGAATTTGACCTCACGGTAGACGAGGCTTTCGCGATGCCGGACAGCCTGTTGCTGTCATTGCCACCCGTTCAGGTGCTCTCCCTATCCCAGGCCATACGGTATGACTGCCTGCAGCTGCGCCGCGCGTTTCCGCAGGCTACCATCGTACTGCTCACCCCCATGCAGATGAGCAAGGTAGAGCCGGCTATGCTGCTGCGCGTGTCAGAGACAATCGACTCCACAGCCAGCCGTCTGGGATTGCCGGTGATACGCCTCGACGGTGACGAGCCCATCAGCAGAGATATCGAGCTCGCCGGCCATGTCAATACCTACGACGGGATACACACATCAAAAGAAGGCGCACGCAAAGTGGCGGCCTACGTCTCGGCGCGCCTCGACACAATAATGGCTACAGCATCCACCACCCCGCTCATACACTAAGGCAATGGTATTCTCAGACTTATTTTTCCTGTTTGTATTCATACCGCTTTTCGCGCTGCTCTACATCGCCGCCGGATGGATCGACAAAAGAGCGGGCAGCGGAGGTCACCGCAACACGCTCAAGAACGTGGTGCTGGTGATATTCTCACTGCTTTTCTACGCCTGGGGCGAGCCCGTATACATCTTCCTGATGCTGGCGTGCGTATTGATCAACTACATAGCCGGTCTCGCCATCGACGCCACCCGCTACCGGCGTCTGTTTCTGGCAGTCGGTGTGATCTGCGACATAGCCATCCTTTTCTCATATAAATATGTAGGATTCTTCGCCAATCTGCTCAGCGACATAGGGCTCGGTGTCAAAGACCCGCACATACCGCTGCCCATAGGCATCAGCTTCTATATCTTCCAGTCGGTGACATATCTGGTGGATGTATACCGTGGCGAGAGCCACGCGCAACGCAGCTACTGGGGATTGCTGCTATACATATCAATGTTTCCGCAGCTTATCGCCGGCCCCATCGTGCGTTACAGCACCGTCGCCCACGAGATACACAACCGTCACGTGACACACAAGGACATAGCCGATGGCATCTTCAGATTTCTAATCGGCCTGGGCAAGAAGGTCATCTTTGCCAACCAGCTCGGAGAGATTGCCACCCAGATCCTCGACAAAGGCCTGGAGGACACCTCGGTGGCCGGTGCGTGGATAGGTGTCGCGGCCTTCACCCTGCAGATATATTTTGACTTCTCGGGCTACAGCGACATGGCCATAGGTCTGGGCCGCTGTCTCGGCTTTCATTTCAACGAGAACTTCGATCATCCCTACTGCTCGCGCACGATCACGGAATTCTGGCGCAGGTGGCATATGTCATTGGGCACATTCTTCCGCGACTACGTATACATACCGCTCGGAGGCAACCGCCGTCACCAGTTCGTCAACATCCTCATAGTGTGGTTTCTCACCGGATTCTGGCACGGCGCGAGCTGGAATTTCATCATATGGGGTCTGTATTTCGGCATCATACTCGTGGTAGAGAAGCATACCGTGATGAAGATACGCGGATACGTACCATCACCCCTGCTGCATGTCTACACGTTGCTGATAGTCACCTTTGGTTTCGGTATATTTTACTTTGACGACTTCGGCAAGCTGACACTTTTCGTCAAGGCCGCCTTCGGCGGAGCGCCCCACCTCACCGACTTTGTCTCCACCAATATCATCTTCGAGAAATTCTGGCTCTGGTGCGCGGCCCTGCTGCTGTGCATGCCTGTGCGGCGGTGGATAGGCAGAGGAGCCGCAAAGGTATTCGACCCTGACGGCGCAATCCATCCGGTGCTCCACCTCTCGGCCAGGGCCATAGTGGGCCTTGTGCTGCTGGCAGTAAGCGTAGCCCTGCTGGTCGGAGCCACCAACAATGCATTCCTTTACACCAGATTCTGATTCCCAGCTCCTGACAATGAAACACTCCAAGATATTCATTTACCTCATAGCCCTGGTCTTCGCCGCATTTGTCGTGGTGTTCAATTTCATGGAACGGCCGACATTCTCCGAGCTTGAGCGCAGGCAGCTGGCGGAATTTCCGCAATACAGCCCTGACAAGATCGCAGATGGCTCCATGGCCGCTGAGATATCGGCATGGTACAGTGACACAGAGCCATTTAGGGAAGATCTCATCACCCTGAGCATGAAGATAAAGAAGGCTCTGGCTATCCACTCGCCTTTTGGTGACGATGACGAGCCTCTCTCATTTCATGCCGATGACAATGCCGGCGATGACCTTGCGCCCGGCGATGATACCGCCGACATGACGGGCGACCGGCCTGCAGGTGAGATTCCGGCTGTCGGCGACGCTGACGGGGATGAGCAGACCGCCAACATGCGCAGTAAAGGCATCGTAGTGGTGGGCAAAGCCCCCGACGCACGGGCTCTGATGGCCTTCGGAGGCACCGGCTCGATGGGCGGAGGCTATGCCGCCGCCGTCAACAAATACAAGGAGCGGTTTCCGGGTGTTAATGTCTACTGCATGGTGATACCCAACTCATCAGAGTACTATATGCCGGAAAAGGCCGCCAACCTCAGCCGTCCGCAGATTGCCACCATAAACAACATCTACCGCAATCTTGCACCGGGAGTGAAGCCGGTGGACGTGCATACACCGCTCAAGGAACACAAAGACGAGGACATATTCCTGCGCACCGACCACCACTGGGCTCCCCTGGGAGCATATTATGCGGCACGCGAATTAGCCCGGGTCGCCGGTGTGCCGTTTCGTGACCTCTCTGACTATGACCGGCATGTCGTACACGGATTCGTAGGCACGATGTACGGTTACTCAAAGGACATCGCCGTGAAAGAATCTCCCGAAGACTTCGTCTACTATACGCCGCGGGGCATAGACTACACCACCACGTACATCACATACAAAGCCAACTCCGACCGTCAGGTGACATCGGCGTCAGCTCCGCAAAAAGGTCCGTTCTTCTATAAATTCAAGGACGGGAGCGGCGGAGCATACTCCACATTCATGGGTAGCGACCAAAAACTCACCCGGGTAAAGACATCGACCCGCAACGGACGCCGCCTGCTCATATTCAAGGACAGCTTCGGTAATGCTATCCCGGGTTATCTCTTCCACTCATTTGAAGAGATACACGTGGTGGACTACAGATACTTCCCCGATAATATCGGCGATTACATACGGCATAACGGCATAACAGACATACTGTTCGCCAACAACACATTCGCCGTGACGGGTAATGCCGCTTCGGGACGATATACCCGATTCCTGACCCAGAAGGGCGACACACCGGCCCGTGATGACGACAAGACCCGATCCACCACCGACCAGGCCGAGCCCGCTCAGTCAAAGGCACCCACAGAGCCCGTCCAGGCTCCCACGCCTGCAACAGAGCCCGAGCCCGCCCCGCTGCCCGAGACTGAGACACCGATCGAGACTGAGACACCGATCGAGCCGCTGCAACAATAGTATCCGCCAAACATTCACTTGACCCCTAAAAAAACATATTCCAGATGAAAGCAATCCTAAAGACCCTCATCATCCTCCCGCTGCTGCTATCACTTGCGGCATGCGACAAAGATGATCCCATCAGCGAGTCACAGGTACAGAGCGCTGTGATCAAATGTAATTACTCCATGTCACCCGACCAGCTCCGGTATTTTGACTACGTGCTGAGATACACCGATGATGAAGGCTATAATGCCTACATCACCCTCGACAGACCCTCGGTACAGCTCGATCTCTATGCACCGGGGATGCCTAACGAACGGTTCTTCAAATTTGAGGTGACACGCACCGATGTCCCGGCTCCCGCCGAGCAAGTGGAGTGGACGCAGACCTTCGATATTGAGATCATAAGAAACTATATCGACGGACACACCGACACTATCACGGCAAAAAACATCGTCACATATAATCCGTCGCCCGATGAATTCGAGCGTTGGGCCACACAACAATACATCCCTCTTATGGCCCAGGGATATGAGGTATATATCAACTACGCCGGTTACGTGAATTTCTCATTTGACTGACGATAACATAACAAGACCATGCAGACAGGACAGAAAGCACCCGAGATACTCGGTATTGACCAAGACGGAAAAGAGGTGAAGCTCAGCGACTTCGCCGGACGCACACTCGTACTCTACTTCTACCCCAAGGATTCTACTCCGGGATGCACCTCAGAGGCATGCAACCTGCGCGACAACTATGAGAGATTTCTCGACAAAGGCTACGCGGTGGTGGGTGTGAGCTGCGACAGCATCAAGTCACACCAGCGCTTCATAGAGAAGAATCAGCTGCCTTTCACCCTGATATCCGACCCAGACCACCGTCTGGCCGAGGAGATGGGCGTATGGGGTGAGAAGAAGATGGCCGGACGCACATATATGGGCGTATACCGCACCACATTCATAATCTCGCCCGAGGGCATAATAGAGCGCATCATCGGCCCCAAGGAAATAAAGGTGAAGGATCACGCAGCCCAGATTCTGGACTGACACGCACACACTACCCTGAAACCATGAAAACAATGAAACGACTTACCCTGATTGCATCACTTCTTGTAATCGCGACAGGCGCACGCGCAAAATCATATACGGTGACATCTCCCGACAGGGCCGTGGTGGCTACCGTCACTGTAGACAGCATCATATCATGGAAGGTGGATGTGGACGGCTCCGAGGTGCTCGCGCCCTCGGCCATGTCGATGACCATGGAGAGCGGCACATCGCCAGGCATAAAGCCCAAGGTGAGGAAATCCGCCACACACAGCATCGACCGTGTCATCACCCCCGCCGTGTACAAGCGCGATAAGGTGCGCGACCACTACAACATGCTCACGCTCGATATGGGCGGATACAGTCTTGAGGTACGCGCCTACGACGATGGCGCGGCCTACCGGTTTGTCACCTCCGGTAAGAGACCTGTGACAGTGACCTCCGAACGTGTCGAATTCAACTTTCCGGCCGATTATCAGGCCTATATACCTTACGTCAACGACAACCGCTCGGGCGAGCGATACACATTCTCATTTGAGAGCTACTATGACCGCTCAGATATAAGCGGAATGTACGCCGACTCGCTGGCAATCACTCCCCTGCTGGTCGACGCAGGCAACGTGAAGGTGGCAGTGAGCGACTTCGGCGCCCTCGGCTATCCCGGCATGTTTCTCAAGCGCAATCCAGCCAAGGCCACCGGCCTCGTGGCCGAATTCGCACCGGTGCCGCTGAAAGGGGAGATGGGAGGCTACAACTTCCTCAATTTCATACCCACCGAGCGGGCCGGATACATCGCCGCCGATGTACCCGGCAGCTTTGAATACCCGTGGCGCGCTATCGTCATCAGCCGCAACGATACGTCGCTGGCAGATACCGATATGGCTGTGCGTCTGGGCCGTCCATCGCGCATAGCCGACACATCATGGATCAAGCCGGGCAAGGTAGCGTGGGACTGGTGGAACAACCTCCATATCACCGGTGTGGACTTCAAAGTGGGCCGCAACACAGAGACATACAAACACTTCATAGACTTCGCCAAGGAATACGGCCTCGAATACATAATCGTAGACGAGGGCTGGAGCGATCCCAATTCGATACTCACCACCATAGGCGAGATCGACATCCCCGCTCTCGTGGCCTACGGCAAGGAGCAGGGTGTGGGCGTGATACTCTGGGCATCGTGGAAGAATGTACACAATGAGCTCGATGAGGCGATGAAACGCTACGGCGATATGGAAGTGGCCGGGTTCAAGATTGATTTCTTTGATGCCGACGACCAGAATATGATGCGCGACATGGAGCGGTTTGCCCGGGCGGCCGCCGATAATAAGATGATCGTCGACTATCATGGCATGAAAGCCAACGGATTGCAGACCTTATATCCCAACATCGTCAACTTCGAGGGCGTGAAAGGTCTGGAGAACTACCGCTGGAGCAGCATCGAGAACGACCCGCCGCGATATGCCGTGACCATACCCTATGTCCGCACCATCACCGGACCTATGGACTACACCCCGGGAGCCATGACCAATGTCAACACCGCCGAACACCGCGCCGACGAGAGAAATCCGATGTCAGAAGGCACACGCGCCAATCAGCTCGCCATGTATGTAGTATACGACGCTCCGCTGCAGATGCTGGCCGACAGCCCCACACGCTACCGTGCCAATCCTGAATGTACCGGTATGATATCGCTCGTACCCACGGTGTTCGACGAATCGGTCACACTCGACGGCAAGGTGGGCGAATACATCGTGACGGCCCGCCGCAGCGGCGACATCTGGTATGTGGGCGCGATGACCGACCGCACACCCCGCAGCGTGGCGATACCCCTCTCATTTCTCGGTGACGGCAGTTACACCATGACATACGTGGCCGACGGTATCAACACAGATATCGATGCCTCTGACCACCGTCATGCCTCGGCAACAGTGACGGCCGCGACAACAGTGACGGCCGACATGGCTCCGGCCGGCGGCTGGATGGCAATTATCAAGCCCGCGAAATAATATAGTGGATTTCTTAAGTGTGATATCTTATATTGTGATATCTTAGATTAAGTAGGATGGCACATTAATCATATACCATCCTACTTAATCATCTCCGGCGAATCGGACTCCCGGTAGAGACAGTCGGCAGGTACGGCTGCGGGAACATCGGGATTGTATCGCAGCCCCAGCGAGATGTCTATGCCCAGCGCCAAAAGCTGACACGCCGTGGTGGCATTGCCACGATAGCCGTGTATGATCCACTGCTGGGTGGGTCGCAGGGTCTTACGCTCGTGCATTATGGCAGGCAGAGATCGCACGGCATGGATTATCAGCGGCTTGCCCACAGCCTCGCTCACAGCCACATGGCGGCGGAATATCTCGAGCTGCCGCGGCACGGGCGCTCCGCGCAGGGCATCGATGCCACACTCTCCTATCGCCACCACACGCGGGTGGCGTGCCAGAAGGTCAAGCCGTATGAAATCGTCATCGGTGATACCCTCGGTGTCCCAGGGATGTATCCCCACACTGTAGCTGCCCGTATCAGGCACATCTGCATCCCATGGCAGGTTGATCACTGACGAGTCGCCGGCATTGAGGTCGTGGGTATGGATGTCGGTGTAGCGGTGGAGGTCGGTCATGGCACAGGATCATATCCGCTGCCTCCCCAGGGATGACAGCGCAGGATACGGCGCAGGGCAAGCCACGACCCCCTGACCGGTCCGTGCCTGCGCAGGGCCTCGATAGCGTATGTGCTGCACGTGGGCGTGTAGCGGCACGACGGAGGTGTCAGCGGCGAGATGCACAACTGATAGAAGCGTATCGGCAGACACAGCAGCAACACCAGCAACCTGCGTATCATCACTCACCAAACGACTTGCGCACAGCCTCAAGCAGACGGCACACGGCACGCTCGGTGCGGCCATAGTCCACAAGATCGGATGCAACATACACAAACGCTATGTCGGCTCGGATGCCCTCGGGCAGCGCGTACTCATGACGGTGCAGCCTGAAGGCCTCGCGTATGCGGCGACGCATCTTGACACGGTCTACCGCATGGCGCAATTTCTTCTTAGGCACTGAAATCAGAAACTGCATAGGCGCGTCATCCTCGCGTGTACCTCTGTCGGCCCATACCGCCCTGAGCGGATATGCAAGCGCGGATAAAGCAGAAGCGTCGTGGCCGAACAATCTCGCTATGGCCACGGCGCTGCAAAGTCTGTCTCTCTTATATAGGCGGAGTGATGTCACGATTCTTCCTCAGCCTGAAGATACTGGTCGATGGCAGCCACCATCGACGGAGCCTTGGGATTGGGAGCCTCGATGTCGAGACGCAGCCCTGCATCCTTCACGGCCTTGGCCGTGGACGCTCCGAGCGACGCTATGCGTATGTCGCCCTGATTGAAATCGGGAAAGTTCTTGATGAGCGAATCGATACCCTGAGGACTGAAGAATACGAGCATGTCGTAGTCAAAGGCCTCATCCTTGGCAAAATCATTGCTTACGGTGCGGTACATTACCGCACGGCTGTAATTGATGGAGTTCTCATCAAGTATATTGGTGACGTTGTTGTGTACGTCGCTGACGGCATACAGGAAGCGCTCGTTCTTATGCTTGAGCAGATAAGGCAGCAGGTCATCGAGCTTGCCGGTCGATGTATGGAATATCTTGCGCTTGCGATACACGATATATTTCTGCAGATACAGAGCTATCGACTCGGTGGTGCAGAAGTATTTCATCGTGTCGGGGATATGGATACGCATCTCCTCGCAAATACGGAAGAAATGGTCTATGGCGGTCTTGGCGGTGAAGATCACTGCTGTAAAATCCGGGATGGAGATCCTTTGCTGACGAAATTCCTTTGCCGTGAGTCCCTCTACCTTGATAAAGGGGCGGAACACTATTTCAACCCCGTATTTTTTCTCTATGTCGAAATATGGTGACTTATCAGAGGCCGGCTGGGGCTGAGATACTAATATTTTCTTTACTTTCACTTTGATAATGATTGAGATAGGGTCATTGACCCACTATCAATATTAAGGCTATCCTATACAATATTATGAGGGGTATAATTTCAAGGGCACAAAGGTACAAAATAAAATAGAATAAAGAGAATATTTTGGTGTAAAAAATCCTAAATCCTTTTGCAATGAACACCATGCGTGCCACCAGATAGCACACCGCGGCCACCTTGAGCATCACATCCCCGGCCTCGGGATAGAATATGGCCACCAGGGCCGGAATTATCAGCAGGAAGCCTAAAAGAGACTGAGATGCCGTGAAGCCCTGCACGAAATGCCGCTTGCCGGCACGTGTGGTGAATGTGTAGCCGAGCGTGGAGTAGGCACATAGCTGAAACACATAATATGAGGCCGTAAGGCATATAAGCATGAGCGTGTGCACAAAGGCTCCGCCCGGGTCGAGGGGATACATGCGCGACAGAGCCGCGTAGCCCAGCAGGCCGGTGTATACGCTCCACTGCACGGCCATCAGCACCATCATCTGGGTCTCGTTTGATGTGTGCTCGTCGAATACATTGGCGCGCTGCCGCATGCCCAGCAGCTCCTGGAAGAGGGTGGCGAAGAGACGCCGGCAGTGGCGGAAGCTGAGCAGCATCACCAGAAACATGGCGGTGATCACGGCCAGCACGCCGTTGTCATCGCCCACGCCCACAGGGTGAGGTGTGCCCTCGAGACCGTCAAGCCACGACGGAGGTGGAGGCGGCACGGTCTTGCGCAGGGCAGCCATATCGGTGGCCGGATGATAGGCCGAGGCGGCCAGCGCGCGGTCGAGATCAGTGTCTATCAGGGTATCGCCGGGGGCTGCCGGCGCCACGGTGATGATCTCGCGCAGGGTGTCACGCTCCACCGGCAGTCTGTGCTCGTGGCGCGATTCCGCCGGGGCAACCACATCGTCGTGGCGATGCTGCTCCACGGCCGATTGCACCGGCTCGGCGGCAGCCTCGTGGGGTGTGGAGCTGATATTTTGTGTCGAATCCTGCTGCATCACTGCTGATACTCTTGATTGCCGAGACCCAACATC
>CAZBWZ010000068.1:0-11666 GCA_964495725.1 uncultured Bacteroides sp. | reverse complement strand
GAGGTGGCACGTGGCTACTACGCTAATCTGGCAATGATCCTCCATTCGCCCAGCGAGTTTATCTTCGACTTCATCAACGTAACCCCCGGCATGCCCAAAGCCAATGTGCAGACCCGTGTGATCATGGCTCCCGAGCACGCCAAGAATCTGCTCTTCGCTCTCCGTGACGCTCTCACAAAGTACGAGACTACCTTCGGTGAAATCGAGCGTAAGACTCCGATCAACAACGGACAGAACAACAGCAACTTCCAGGCATGATAAAAGACAACGCACTCACCATATACAACAGCATGTCGCGCACTAAGGAGACCTTTGTGCCGATCCACCCGGGTATGGTGGGCATGTATGTCTGCGGTCCTACAGTGTATGGCGACGGGCATCTCGGTCATGCCCGTCCGGCCATCACTTTTGATGTCGTATACCGATATCTGCAACATCTTGGCTATAAGGTGAGATATGTGCGCAACATCACTGATGTCGGTCATCTTGAGCATGATGCCGATGACGGCGAGGACAAGATCGCTAAGAAAGCGCGTCTTGAGAGCCTTGAGCCGATGGAGGTGGTGCAATATTATCTCAACCGCTATCATAAGGCCATGGAGAGGCTCAACGTGCTGCCTCCATCCATCGAGCCTCATGCTTCCGGTCATATCATCGAGCAGATCGAATATATCAAGAGTATACTCGATGCCGGATACGCCTACGAAAGCGAGGGCTCGGTATATTTCGATGTGCCCAAATTCAACCGTGATTTCGGCTACGGCAAGCTCTCGGGCCGCAACATCGATGAGTTGTTGTCCACAACCCGTGAGCTCGACGGACAGCAGGAGAAACGCAATCCGGCTGACTTCGCTCTGTGGAAGAAAGCGGCCCCCGAGCATATCATGCACTGGCCGTCGCCCTGGAGCGAGGGATTTCCCGGCTGGCATCTCGAATGCTCGACGATGGGCGAGAAATACCTTGGCGAGACCTTCGATATCCACGGAGGAGGTATGGATCTCAAATTTCCTCATCACGACTGTGAGATAGCACAGAGTGTGGCTCACCAGGGGCATCCTGCCGTGAAATATTGGATGCACAATAATATGATCACCATCAACGGCACGAAGATGGGCAAGAGTCTTGGTAATTTCATCACTCTCGATGAATTCTTTACCGGTAGCCATCCGTTGCTCACCCAGCCGTATTCGCCGATGACGATCAGATTTTTCATACTCCAGGCCCACTACCGCGGCACTGTTGATTTCTCAAACGAGGCTTTGCAGGCATCTGAAAAGGCATTGCAGAGGATGCTCGAAGGGTATCGCCGTCTGCAGTCACTCAAGGCTTCGCCGGAATCAACTATTGATGTTTCGACACTTGAAGCCGATTGCTATGCGGCTATGGATGATGACTTCAACACTCCTGTGGTTATCGCCCATCTTTTTGACGTGTGCCGTCTCATCAATTCTGTCAATGATGGCAAAGCTACCGCGACACAGGAGGATATCGACACCCTCAAGCGTGTCATGAATACATTCCTGACAGGGATACTCGGCATCACTGTAGATACCGCTGCCGAAGGCGGCGCGTCGGCTATTCGTCCGTTTGAAGAAGCTGTGGATCTGTTGCTCGAACTCCGTGCACAGGCCAAGGCTGCAAAAGACTGGGCTACCAGCGACCGGATCCGTAACCGGATGGCAGAGATCGGCTTTGACGTGAAGGACACGAAAGATGGAGTGGAATGGTCGTTGAAATAAAAGCAGTTCAATGACAGCCGAAGAATTCGTATCACTGTTCATCAACAACCTGACATACACCCCCAACGATCAGCAATTGCAGGTCGCGGGGGTGCTGTCGAGGTTTTGTTCGCCATCGGCACCCGAGGACTCCGTTCTGCTTTTCAACGGCTATGCAGGTACAGGCAAGACATCGATGTGTGCCGCACTGGTGGCCACACTCCGCTCAGTAGGATATGAATCCGTGCTGCTTGCCCCTACCGGCAGGGCTGCCAAGGTATTTTCTTCATTTGCCCGTCATCCGGCATATACCATCCACAGGAAGATATATCGCCACACACCACCCACTGCAGCCGGTCCGCGTCAGCGCACCACAGCTGAGAATCGTCACCGTCACGCCTTTTTCATTGTCGATGAGGCATCGATGATATCCGGGGCAGATGAGGGGGGATTCAACCTGCTTGAAGATCTGATACACTATGTCTACACAGGCGAAGATTGTCGCCTGATCCTGCTCGGCGATCCGGCCCAGCTTCCTCCGGTGGGTTGCATCGAGTCTCCGGCCATGTCGGCTGAGGTGCTCCGTGGTTACGGCCTGCGTGTCAGCCGCGTCACTCTCACCAAGATCGCCCGTCAGGGTGCGCATTCGGGTATTCTTTACAATGCCACGTGGCTCCGCAGGGCCATGCTTCAGAATCCCCTGCCTGGGCCAAGGGTATTCGACGACTTTGCAGATGTGCGTCTTGTAGACCCGACTGACATGCCCGAATACCTTTATTCCGCATATAATCAAGACGGAATCGCTGATACTATAGTAATCACACGCTCCAACAGCCGGGCATTGGGTTTCAACCGTGAGATCCGCGCGTCAGTGCTATATCTCGAAGAAACAATATCAAAGGGCGAATTACTCATAATATCGAAAAACAACTATTTCTGGACCTCGAAGTTGAAGGAGGTGGGCTTCCTGGCGAATGGTGACATCGTGGAGGTGACTGAGGTAAACGGTACAGAGACAAAATACGGTCTTACATTCGCGGATGTGACGATTACCATACCTGATTCGGAAAAGACTGTGGATGTGAAGCTGATGCTTGACTCGCTCAACAACGAGACGGCCGCCATGCCGCGTGAGCGTATAGAGTCGCTATATTATGCCATAATGCAGGACCCTGAGCTTTTCGGCCCGTATACTCCGGCTGATGTCAGGCTCGCCGCATTAGCCAAGAACCCATACTGGAACGCACTCCAGACCAAATACGCCTATACTGTCACATGCCACAAGGCCCAGGGCGGACAGTGGAAGAATGTATTCGTGGACATGTCATACGTGCCGCCGGATGCTATCGGTCTCGATTTCTACCGCTGGCTCTACACGGCGGAGACACGTGCAGTCTCGCGGCTTTATCTCATTCGCGAACAGACATAAACTTCATGCATTGCAAATCGTTTGATTATTGATTTTGCCGAGTAGGATTTTTTACTTAAATTTGTATCTGGATATACTATTTTGGATCTCACAATATTGTTATGCTGATTAATGTCAATATTCCGGTTATCGCTATAGTGTGCTTTGCTGTAGCGCTTCTGGCCTTTCTATATATAGTGTTTGTCTATGGCCGCAGGCTCAGGATTGTGCGCAGGCACAGGCGCGAGTGTAACGACGAAGCTGAGATCAAGGTCGAGGGGCCGCTGCCCAAAGCCTCGGTGATAGTGTATGTCAATGATAGGATAGACGACTTCCGGGATTCACTGATGCAGATCCTGATACAGGATTATCCGGGAGAATATGAAGTGATAGTGGTCAATGACGAGCCCTCAAATGATGTGAGCATGCTTGTCAACAGTCTAAAAAAGGACTATCCCAACCTGTATGTTACCTTCACTCCCGACACATCACGTAATGTGAGCCATAAGAAGCTTGCTATCACCCTCGGAGCCAAGGCAGCCAACGGTGATGTGATAGTGGTGACTGATGCCAATACTTACATCACGAGCGACCGATGGCTCGAACGTATCATGGCACCGTTTGCTGATAAATCCACTGAGCTCGTGACAGGCTACAATGTGCCGCTGCTCACTGAGCAGATGTGGCGCGGACGTCTGGTAAGATGGTTTGATGTACTGGCTGATGATGTCACATGGCTGTCGGCAGCGATCAGCGGCACTCCGTACAGGGCTTGCGGCAACAACCTTGCATACCGTCGTGACCGCTTCTTTGCCAATAAGGGTTTTTCGCGGTCGCTAAACAAGAAATACGGAGATGATGATATATTCGTGAGTGAGATAGCTACTAAATACAACACCGCGGTAGAGCTCTCGGATACCGCTATGGGCATCTGGGGCAGCCAGCGCAAGATGGGCAAACGTATGCGCCGTTATCGCCTGCGGCACGCCTTCACGGGCCGTGAGTTGCCCAAGGGAGCGCGAATCGAGATGGCTGTCGGATCATGGATGATGTGGCTGGTGTTGATCGCATCCCTTGCTGGTGCTTTTTTCAGCGGACTCACCAATGCAGTGGGGTGGGGTATAGCCGCTGTGCTGATCCTTGCCGTGAATATTGCTGTCATTGTGATGTGGCGTAAGACATTGATTTCATTTGGCGGTCCGCGTCTGATGATGTCGTTGCCGTGGATAGTGGCATGGCGTCCTATGCGCAACCTTATTGTGACACTGAAATCACGCTCTGACAAAAACGCAAATTATACATGGCAGTCATAGGGTACGATGATATTGTTGCCCATGAAATGATTGAGATATTCTTATCCCTTACCTGAATAATATGGATATGGAGACAGAGCTTCACCCGCTCGCCCCCTTTTTGCCCGCTAACGCGCGTATATTGATGTCCGGCAGCTTTCCGCCGCCAAAGGCGAGGTGGTGTATGGATTTCTATTATCCCAATCGCCAGAACGATATGTGGCGTATCTGGGGATACCTTATATATGGTGACAAGACAGCGCTCCTGCAGCCAGACGGCAAGACTTTCGACAAGGAAAGGATAGTGGAGATGTGTAATAAGGTCGGTCTCGCCCTCACGGATACAGGTGAGGAGGTGGTACGTGCCAAAGGTAATGCCTCAGACGCACATCTCAACATTGTAAAGCCCCGTGACTTCGGCGGATTGCTCGCTGAGATTCCTCTTTGCCACGATATAGTGCTCACAGGCGAAAAGGCCGTGGAGACACTTGCCACCACGGCCGGATTCAAGAATATCGCTGTAGGAGAATATGTCGAGACCGATTATTTCGGCCGGGACATAAGGGTGTGGCGTATGCCTTCATCGTCACGCGCCTATCCGCGCCCCATAGAATGGAAGGCGGCTTATTATAAGCGCGTGCTCGATGCTGTGGGTATACCGACTCACTGTCAGTGACTACTGTAATTATTCTGGGAATTCAAGCAGGAAGAGCTCGGCATCTTTGGCTGCCTTGGCTCCGGATGCCGCTGCTACCACAGCCTGCTGGTAAGTGGGGTCGCAGACATCACCGGCAGCGAATACACCCGGCACATTGGTGGCCTGGCTTGTACCCTGGACCTTTATGTAACCTGCCTCATCAAGATCAAGCTGTCCGTCGAACACCTTGGTGTTGGGTACATGGCCGATAGCGAGGAAGAAACCGTCGATAGCGATGTCAAACTTACGCTCTTTATCGGTGCCGGCATACTCCACGAGGTGAGCGCCTTCGAGGAATTCCTCGCCGTAGAGTGACTCGGTATTGGTATTGAACAGTACCTCGATATTCGGATTCTCGAACACACGGGTCTGCATTACCTTGGATGCCCTGAGATATGGCTTGCGCACTATAAGGTAGACTTTTGACGCAAGTGAAGCAAGGTAAAGGGCCTCTTCACAGGCAGTGTCGCCGCCACCAACTACTGCGATCTGTCGCTGGCGGTAGAAGAAACCGTCGCATGTGGCACAGGTAGAGACACCCATACCCAGATATTTCTTCTCGTCTTTGAGACCGAGATATCGTGGCCCCGCTCCGGTGCAGACAATCACGGTAGAAGCCTCGACTGTATCCTTACCGTCGATTGTCACCTTATAAGGTCGTTTGCTGAAATCGACAGCTGTGACCATACCGTGACGGATATCAGCTCCGAATTTCTCGGCCTGCTTGCGGATGTTGTCCATCAGATCGGGCCCCATGACACCGTCAGGATGACCGGGAAAATTCTCCACTTCGGTAGTAGTGGTGAGCTGGCCTCCGGGCTGGTGACCTTCGTATACTACGGGTTGCATGTTGGCTCGTGCAGTATATATGGCTGCTGTGTAGCCGGCAGGTCCGGCGCCGATGATAAGGCATTTTATTGGTGCTGACATAATATATACTCTTTATTAAAGGTGGTTTATGTATGGGTTATAATTATCAGATTATCTGAGGTCCACTACCTCCACGCCTTTGTATTTCGCGACCGGATATACAAAGACGGATTTTGCGGGTATGCCTCCCTCTGTGATGGATGTGATGTTGAATGTCATCCGCTCGTTGTTGCTGAGCACCACATCAATCGATGCCGGCATCCATGTGTTTGTGTTTACCACAAGAGTAGCTGATTTGACAGAGGTATTTTTCTTTTTGGGAGTGAGTTTGATAGTGCATTTGCCACCGCCATCTTTGATTTTCCTGGCATCAAACGAGGTCTTGTAGCAGCGTATCACTTCCATGGGGTTGGATTCAAGCAGTTCGACCTGTGTGGGATTGGTGAGAGAGGTTTCGTTGGCTTTCTTTGAGTATGTCCACATGTTGGTGCCGTCATACCATACCGCGTTACCCCCGGCAGACATGGTAAACTTGCTGCCGCTGACCGTGATCGATCCGGTAGCCGACCCCGAGAACTTTGCCGTGACAGACTTGGCCGAAGTGAGCTTGGCGGCAGTCTTGGCAAGGATGGTGTTTGCATCGGCCCCCATCATCGTGAGCGGCGCGATTATTGACATGAGTATATAGATAAATCTCTGTTTCATAATAGTATAATATCCGATTAAAGTCTGTTGACAAGATAGTCGTATTATGTAAGATGTCTGTAACCGGCGATGGTTTATTATAGTAAACAAACAAGAGTGATTAAAGTTGAGAGGCCGGATCAGTCACCGAGCATTGACTCTAATGTCACGATGTCCACGAGGATGTTACGCGGTTTGGAGCCATTGACCGGACCTACGATACCTGCGGCCTCCATCTGGTCCATCAGCTTGCCGGCGCGGTTGTAGCCTACGCCAAACTGTCTCTGCAGAGAGGATGTTGATCCCATCTGACGTGTCACCACAAATCGGGCGGCTTCGTTGAATAGGGCGTCACGGTCGGTCGAGGCTCCGGCTATGGCACCGCCTTCGGCTTCTTCCATCACGGGTTCGGGCAGATAGTATGCGTGTTCGAATCCGGCCTGGTTATCGATATACTCGGTGAGGGTCTCTACCTCCACGGTCGACATGAAGGCACATTGCACGCGCTCCATTATACCGTTGTGAGAGAATAGCATATCACCGCGACCAATGAGCTGGTTGGCACCCGGACAGTCGAGGATTGTGCGGCTGTCCACCATCTGTATCACTCTGAATGCGATACGGCCGGGGAAGTTGGCCTTGATAAGACCGGTGATGACATTGGTCGACGGACGCTGTGTCGCGAGAATCATGTGTATACCTACCGCACGGGCTTTCTGGGCAATACGTGAGATAGGGGTCTCCACCTCGCGTCCCTGTGTCATGATAAGGTCGGCAAACTCATCGACCACCACCACGATATAAGGTAGATAACGATGTCCCTTGCTCGGCAGCAGACGGCGCTCGGTGAATTTCTTGTTATATTCTTCGAGCGAACGCACATTGGCATCGCGCAACAATTCGTATCGGTCGTCCATCTCCTGGCACAGTGAGTTGAGGGTGGTGATTACATCACGCATGTCAGTGATGATGGCGTCTCCCTGTCCGGGGAGCTTGGCCAGATAGTGGCGTTCAAGTTTGCTGTATAGGCTGAACTCCACCATCTTCGGGTCGACGAGCACAAACTTCAGCTCAGTCGGATGCTTTTTATACAATAGGGATGCAATGATAGTATTGAGGCCTACCGACTTACCCATACCGGTGGCACCGGCCACGAGCAGGTGAGGCATCTTGGCAAGGTCTGCGATGAAGATATCGTTTGAGATGGTGGCGCCCATAGCCATCGGCAGGGCCATCTTACATTCCTGATATTTTTTTGAGCTGATGACCGAGCGGATTGATACGGTGCGGGGCTCTCGGTTGGGCACCTCGATGCCGACAGTGCCTTTGCCGGGGATAGGAGCGATGATACGGATTCCGAGTGCAGCGAGACTGAGCGCTATATCATCCTCGAGCCGCTTGATCTGAGATATACGCACACCCTCGGCAGGCACTATCTCATATAGTGTGACAGTGGGACCTACGGTTGCCTCTATGCGCGAGATAGGTATCTTGTAGTCGAGCAGTGTTTTCTCGATACGTTCCTTGTTGGCTTGCTGTTCTTCCATATCGATTACCGGACCAGATTCGCGTTCTTCGAGCAAACCGATAGTAGGAAATCTGTATCGGGATAACTCGGCCCGGTGATCAAACGGTTCGGTAGGATCAGCTTTGGCAGGAGCCGGTGCGCTCTCGGCATCATCTGCAAGCTCAATTTCAGGTACGTATACTTTGAAGTTGTCATCCTGGCCGTCTGATTCAGTCGCAGTGTCGTGTGGCTCATCGATATTTATATCGTGGATAGCATGATCTTTATGATCAATGTCTTGTGATGTCGACGGGGCGGTGGCGACACCCGCTTTACTATGATCAATATCCAGCGATTGAGAGGTGGGAGTAGCCGTAATGGTGGGCGCGGTGACTTGGGGACCACCTGCAGCAGCGTGTGCCACGGCTGCCGGTGCGGCGGGTGAGGTAGCATCTCCTGTTGAATCACCTGTGACTTGTGTATCCGGCGCTGTCTCATCGGTGATTATCGCTGTATTGTCGGCATGGGAGATATCCTGTGGAGTTTTATCCTCGCGGTCCTCTCTACCGGCGAGTCGGCCGGCAAGAGCCTTGAGGCTGTCGGTAAGGGGTGATACTATAGGCTTAAGTTCAGTTTTCTTAGCCGGGGATTGAGCCACATTGCCTGCTTCCTCCTCGTCCTCATCAAAGTTATAATCTTCATCTTCATCGAGGTCGAGTTTGATTTCTTTGGTACGTGCAGCCAGTTTGCGCAGACGTTCGCGCTCGGCGCGCATCCGCTCACGGCGGTTGGCGAGAGCAATTCGCCATTTTTTCCAAGCTTTACGCAGCTCATTGAGATACACACAGCACACGGCGCATACCAGCATTAGCGACAGCATGAACGAGCCTACCCATTTTACATTGTCCATCACCACCTTGTTGATATAGTGGCCATGGGTGCCACCCCAATATATCTCGGAGTCGATATTGAAAGTGATGTATCCGAGCACAATAGATATAGTGACGGCAAGCAGCAATACACGGAATGTGACACCCCAGAAATCAATTTTCTTCAGGCCGAACAGTGCAAAGCTCAGGATCCACAGGTATACAATGAATACAAGTGATCCGAGACCCAGAGCATCGCACATCAGCCAATACGACAGCTTGGCGCCAAAGCCGCCCGCATTGTTGTCAATCAACGATGGATCTTTGCTCAACTCGCTTAGCGACATGTTGATAATCTTGCTTTGGTCTTCAGCCGGGTGGTGGAAGTAAGAGAAAAGGGCGATCACCACCAGCACACTTATCAGCAGGAATGCAATTCCGAGGAAAATGTGGGTGCGTTCGTCGGTGACGAACCGGATAAAGATATTCGGCCGGGCCGGACCGGGTGCCTCCTCGCGCTTGCGCTTGGGTTTAGAGCGTGGTTTTTCTTGATCGGGAGCAGCGTCGCGGGTCTTTTTGCCGGTGGATGCCTCCTGCCTTCTTTCGGAATTTCTGCCACGTCTATTATGGCGAGTGTCGTTTTCTTCGAGAAGCACAGCCTCATCGTCATCCGTGTCACTGTCAGGGGTGTGGTCCGGTCTTTGCTGAGGATCCTGCGGTGGTCTGTATCTGTCCCTGTCAAGGCGGCTGTTTCTGTCGACGGGTGGCCTGTAAGGTATCTCGTCAGGGATATCTTCCGGGGCGAATCCGTCATTTATGTCAAAATCGTAATCTTCCATTTGTAATTGTGATGATGGCTTTCATTATTAATACTACTGTCAGCGCCTTCTGTCATAGAGCGGCGAGACGGTCGATATATCCGATGGGGTCATCTGCATTGAATATCGCGCTACCTGCCACGAGCACATCCGCACCGGCCTGGGCCAGACGGGCGCCCGTATCCAGATTCACACCACCGTCGATCTCAATTATTGCCTTTGAGCCGCGGTCGGCGATAAGCTGTCGCAGTCGACGCACCTTATCGATGGTATTGTCTATGAATTTCTGTCCTCCGAATCCCGGATTGACACTCATCAACAGCACCATGTATACCTTATCGATAATGTCGGTGAGCATCTCTACCGGGGTGGCCGGATTGAGAGTTACAGCCGGCAACATTCCGGCCTCCGCGATCTCGTGTACCGCGCGGTCAAGATGTAAACATGCCTCCTGATGAATATTCAAGATAGAGGCACCGCTGCGCTTGGCAGCCCCTATATAGCGCTGTGGATCCTGTATCATAAGATGCACGTCGAGGGGTTTGCGTGCGATTTTCGCTACGGCACTGATTACAGGAAATCCGATGGAGATATTGGGTACAAACAACCCGTCCATCACATCAATGTGTATCATTGATGCGTTGCTGGCGTTTATCATCTCTATATCACGTGCCAGATTTACGAAATCGGCCGCGAGTATTGATGGAGATACTTGCATGTGCTCTGGTTTTTGGATTAGACAGGATGAGAGAGTTTTTGATAGTATGGGAGCAGGGGTATTACTTGCTTTTGACTGACTTGTGTCCGGGCTTGAAGGCATTGTATAATATTATCGCCACACACACCGCACCAATGCCCAGACCGATATATGTGAGATACGAATTGTAGCGCTCTACTGTCTCCAGCAGGCTGTCGAGGCTCACTACATGTCCGAGCCACGCGCCCAGGGCAGTGAGCACGATATTCCAGATACCGGCTCCAAGACATGTGTAAAGGCAGAATTGCCCGATATTCATGCGTGCGAGACCGGCCGGTATGGATATGAGCTGGCGCACAGCCGGTATCAGTCGTCCCATAAAGGTAGATATCGCACCGTGCGCATCAAAATAAGATTCGGCCTTCTCTACCTTGGCCTGATCGAGAAGACAAGCGTGGCCCAGACGGGAGTTGGCAAAAGCGTAGACGATCGGTCTGCCTATCCATAATGCCAGAAAATAATTGATGAGTGAGCCGACGAGAGCACCGGCTGTAGCCACAACTACTATTAAGTAAACATTCATGTCGCTCTCAGGCCGGGCTACGGCAAGATATGCGGCCGGCGGAATCACGAGTTCCGAAGGGAAGGGGATGAATGAGCTTTCGATAACCATGAAGAGAAACACAAACCAGTAGTTGGCGTTCTCGATAAACCAATTGAAGAATGTGGATGCGTCAAAAAGGGAGAGCAGGATCAGTGCGTCGGTCATTTTTTTGAATAAGGTATACTGAGAATACAAATCAAGGATTGAATACCGTGTGTGGTATTTTGCGCAAAGTTACGAAACATCATTGTAATTTACAATTGTAAAATTTGTCAAGTGCAAAAATAACCGGATAAGGGGGCAGATGCTTTTCCAGCCCGGTGTATTAATGGTAAAAAAATGCTGTTTAACGAGAATTTACCAGTGATTTGGCGAGATTTTACCATTATGAGGCAAAAATACATCCTAAATTTGCATGAAATTCTATGATTTAATATTTACCAATCTAAATCAATAGTCCGTTAAAAATAACAATATAGGCTAAGCGGCATGCGCCACGAGG
>CAZBWZ010000067.1:0-11736 GCA_964495725.1 uncultured Bacteroides sp. | reverse complement strand
GTGGTGACCGTGGCCCCCGCCGTGACCGTGGCGACCGTGGCCCGCGCCGTGACGGCGACCGCGCTCCCCGTCGCGAGCACAGGGATTGATTCCGCTCCGGGACAAGATATGATAAAACGGGCATCGCCAGCGGTGATGCCCGTTTTTTTGCGGTATGTCAGGCGGGGATGACGGTGAATGGAGTGGCTTGATCACCTGTGTGGGTGAGCCCGGTATCGAGGAGATGCAGGGCGTGACGTATGCCCTCGACTGCCATCCGCGAGCCGTAGGCATCGACTGTGGTGTGGAGCCAGCCTTCATTGATAAGGGGTGTCATCACCTCATCATTGTCGAATCCGGCTATCTTGACTTCTCCGGGTCGGCGGCCGGCCTTCCTGAGCACGTCTATCACACCGAGAGCCATGGCATCGTTGCAGCAGAATACAGCCTTGATGTCGGGGTGGGTGGCATAGATACGGCTGAATGCTTCGGCGGCTTTGTCGGTCTCCCAGTCGGCGGCCTCCGAGACCACGCATATCAGGCCGCGGTCGGCGATAGCCTTGTCGAACCCGGCTTTGCGCTGGCGGGCGTTGTCGGCCACACGCAGCCCTTCGATCATCACTACCTTGTCGCCCGGTGTGAGGTCGGTGGCGAGCCGCTCACCGGCTGCCAGTGCGGCCGCGTAGTTGTCGGGCCCGGTGAAGTCTACGGCTATGCCGCTGTCGGCAAGGAGGTCCCCGTCGAGACGGATGTCGATATTGACTACAGTGATACCTGCGGCGGCGGCCCGGATTACGGGGGCTACCAGCGCGCGAGAGTCGATGGGCACTACTACAATGGCGTCTACGCCAGAATCGGTGAGGCTGTCGACCAGCGCAACCTGACGCTCGATCTCAGTCTGTGTGGCGGTGCCGGTGGCCACGAGCTCGCAGCAGCCGGTGGAGCTGACAAAGTCTTCGGCGCCTTTCTGCATGTCTTTGAAGAAGTCGGCATTGAGTGATTTCATCACAAGGCCGACGCGGGGCAATTTGTTTTTCATGATGTTTGGGATGTTTGTTGGCAAAGTTAATCAAAAAATCTTAACTTTGCATGAAATTTAATCATACCTGTGATGAAGAAACTATTACTCGTGATGTATATGGCCGTGGCCATGATGGCGGCCGCGCAGTCGCAGTGGGCCGGCAAGCGTGTGGCCTTTTTAGGTGATTCGATGACTGACCCCCGTAACAGCGCTGCGGATACCAAGTATTGGGATGTGATGCGTGCCGAGATGGGTATCGAGCCTTTTGTATTCGCACGCAGCGGATATCAGTGGGGCGGTATTTACAAGAAGGCCGTGGAGATGAAGGATTCGCTGGGCAGCGATGTGGATGCGATCATAATCTGGGCCGGCACAAATGATTACAATCACGGCAAGCCTATAGGCGAATTTTTCAGCGAGAGCACCGCCACGGTGAATTACAACGGGCAGCAGGTGGAGCGCAAGCACCGCGAATGGCTATATAACGACTCTACCTTCACGGGTAATATCAATTGTGTGATGCAATTCCTGAAATCGAATTATCCCGACAAGCAGATCGTGATAATGACACCGATACACCGGGGATATGCCAGGTTCAGCAGCAAGAATGTGCAGCCCGATGAGGATTATGCCAATGAGCTGGGTCTGTATATCGAGGATTATGTGGATGTGCTGCGCAAGGCCTCGGGCTATTGGGCCGTGCCTCTGGTGGATATGTTTGTGCTGAGCGGTATTTATCCCAACCTGCCGAGCAATGATGCCTACGTGGGTAAAGTCGATACCGACAGGCTGCATCCCGGCAATGCCGGTCACCGCCGCATCGCGCGCACCCTGATGCGCCAGCTTGATGCGCTCCCCACCGATCTTGACTGATGGGTCAGTAGAGAGGCTCTATTTCATAGCCCGCTGAGCGAAGCCCTGCTATGAGACCTTCCGGCCCCGGCAGATGGCCTGCGCCCACTACTATCATGAGTGAATGACGTGGCAACGCGGATGTGAGGCGGTGGACCCATCTGGCGTTACGGTCGGTGACAAGGCGTCTGAAGCTGTCGGGGTCGTTGACGAACGACAGACGTAGCGCTTCGTTGATGGCCGGCATGTCGCGTCGGGCGTAGGCTTGTGACAGCGCTGCGATCTCTCTCACCGCTTCTTCAGGATTGTCGATCACCGACATGAGAGATTGTGCCTGCAGGCTGAGAGGGGTATCGTAGATAAGCGAGGACTGCAGCTCCGGAGTCTCAAGACCGGCTACCGGTATGCCACAGGCACTTGCGCGCTGCTGCATAGCCATGTCGATGCTTTCGCTGGGGACATTGCCGGTGAGCTTTGCCGTGAAGAGCTGTGTGAGCATGTTTTCGAGGGCCGCCGGCTTGATCATACATAGTTGCTGCGCGACAACCCCCGGTGTAAATCGGGCGAACGTGAGTGTGACCTTATCGAGCTGCTGTGGCGACAGCAGCTTGTCGAGCGTGGAGTCGGGCGGGGCCGTCATCGCCTGTATCTGGTGTCGTACCAGCATGGGGTCTGAGAGCGCTGCTATATCGATTTCGCCGTATAGGCTGTCTACCGAAGCAAGGGCCGATGGCAGCTGCGGGATGGAGTAGAGGAGCGACACCGGGGCAAGATGGTGGGTCGCCAGCAGGTAGCTTGTCTTGTCTGTGTCGGCAGATGTGATTCTGTAGAAGATCTGGGCCCTGACTCCGATGGATATGATCAGGGCGAGGCAGATTGATATTATCGCGCGCATGTTATGGATATTACTTGATTAGCTTTGTGGCAAAGATAGGAAAAATTTCCCGATAATATGAAGGGGTGGGATATGATACCGGCTTACATAGGGTGAAAATGTGCGGATAATTAATTGATAATTAAATGTATTAAAAGTGTCGCATGGTGATGATGTTTTTGTCGCGTGTCAAATTGCCTGTATGTTGCGGCATTATCTTATTTTTGCGTTGAAATATATTGTAACTAATAAACCAATCTTTTTTTCTGAATGAAACGATGTATATCATACCTGCTTGTGATGCACACCCTGATGTGGTGTGTCATGATGACGGGTTGCTCCGGCGATGAACCGTCGGTGCCTTCAGGCACGCTGATCGACGATTATGCCGGTCCGTATTATGAGTTTATACTGGGTGGCGAGGCCGAAGGCTTGAAATCAGGCAAAGTGAAGATACTTATACAGGCACCGGACGGTACGGAATTCGAGCGCACGGCATCACATGTGCGCAACGGCAGCCGCTCAGACGTGCATCTCTCCCACGGCCTGAAAGAGGGTACGTACAGGCTGCTGGCCGCTATCCCTGACGACAGCACCGAGGATGATGTGGAATTCGGACTCGGTAGCCGCATAGAGGTGTCTACCGATGGTATCAAGGTGATCGATGCCTATGACAAGGAGCTCGGGTTTGCCGGCAGAGGCACCAAGGATGACCCGTATATCGTGTCGAGCCCGTCGCATCTGTTCAATCTGATGATGGCCGTCAATGATTACGACAGCAACTCATACATCACCCCGGATACCTACTTCAGTCAGGTGCGTAATCTCGACATGAAGTCGGTGTCGCGCAGCTGTGACCTGGAATATGGCTGGATACCGATCGGATCCGATGCCAATATACCCTTCAGGGGTGTCTATCTCGGAGGGGACCACTCGATAAGCAATCTGATGATCAAACGTCCTAATTCAGCCGGTGTAGGACTGTTCGGCTATGCGATAGACGCTGCAATCGACGGAGTGAATATGAAAAACTGCACGGTGAGCGGAATGTACGGCACCGGCACGCTCGTGGGTGTGGGTCTGACTGCGGGCGGCACAGTGCGCGGCAAGCTGTCGGTGACCAACTGCAAGGCGGAGGATAGCCGTCTCGATTGTCCGGCGACATCGGCTGCTGTGGGCGGACTGATCGGCGCTCTGGACATGTACTCGACGGGTCTTGTGTCATCATGCTCGGTGAAGTCTTCGACACTCTCCGGAGGCATGAATGTAGGCGGTATCGTGGGCGGTGCCGGCTTGTATTCCACGCTCACTGCCACGGATGTGGAGTGCAGCGGCTCTACTGTCAGCTCGCAGTATTCCGGAGCCGGCGGTATCATAGGCACTGCCGACACGCTGCAGATTGTGGGCGCACGCAATTTCTCGCCGGTCAACGGCTCGATGTCCGGCGATAAGTCAATGCCGCGCATAGGCACGGGCGGTATCGTGGGCGGCAGCGGATTCGCGTGGCTCACGGCGTGTGTCAACAGCGCCGATGTGAAAGGATACGAGGGGGTGGGCGGTGTGATAGGCAGCACACGTGTCAAGGGCAGCGACACCGAGGCGTTCGTGTACAACCAGGCCTATCTGCGCCATTGTGCCAACAAGGGTAATGTCGAGGGCGGCCGTATGGCCGGCGGCCTGATAGGAGAGGCCCAGGCCGGTGTGGAATCAGGATACAACACGGGCACGGTAAAGGCCGGTGACTATGTGGGCGGCATCTGCGGCAACACATCGGTGGGCGTGATGGAGAATGTGATCAACACCGCCGCTGTTGACGGTCACAGCTATGTGGGCGGCATCACGGGCAAGACCACATGGGGCTCGATAGCCAACTGCCAGAATTCGGGCAGGGTGACCATATCGGGCAATACGGCCGGCGGCATATTGGGATTAGGCGGTAACAACACAATGATACATTACTGCTCAAACTTCGGAGCTGTCAATGCTCCGGCATACGCCACTGTCGGAGGTGTCGTGGGCGAGATAGGCGACCCGCGCGAGTGGACGGCCACGAATATCGCGGAGTGTGTAGTGGGTTCGCTCGAAGTGGCGATGGGCATCATAGGTCCTATTATCGCGGGTGTGGAAGAGACTGTGGAGCTGGCATTCGAGGCCGAGGTGGCTATCAAGCTGCTCGAGAAGGGTGCCGACCTGGCGTTGATCAGTGCAGACTACACTCTGTTTGGCTTCGGATTGCCCGGCCTTATCTCGCCCGAGGCTGAAGAGGCCCTGGAGGCATCGATGGAGAGGGTAACGAATGAAACATACGCTGAGATAGATTCTGAGATCTCGGCTCTGCGCCACACCATCACCCCGACTATCTCGATGTTCCCGACCACGGATTTCTCACCTTATATCAATTCAGTGGAGGCGCTGGCGGCCGCGTGCGCGGATGAAAGCGTGAACGACGAATTCCAGGAGGCCATCAACGAGGCCCGCGAGGAGCGCGCCGGCGAGCTGGAGAAGATAGCCCGGGCTCATGAGATAGCCCATACGGTGGTGAGCGGTGTGGCGATCGCCGTGAGCACGGCAACGTTTATCGCCGGCTCCGTGGCCAGCGGCGGCGCGGCTATCCCGATATTGGCCGCGGGCTCTGCCGCCTCGATCGTGGGCGGAGTGAACGCCTTGGTGAAATCGTGCAGCGAGTTTGAGAAGAACGCTGTGGTGATCTCGCAATGCGTGAGCGCTGCACCGGTGACCTCAAGCATGTCGCACACTGTATCATCGATCGCCGGATTGGTGTGCGACGGGGTGATGATCACCGATTGTCTGGTGACAAGCGACACATCCGAGGGATACCGCGGTATCTTCATCGGCGATGCCGGCAGACATGCCGAGATCTTACGCTGCGTATCGGCCGTGACACGTCCGATATTGCCTGCGGTGACCCATCTCAACCGTTGCATGACAGCATACGCCACGGATGATCCCACATTCATGTATGCCACTGGCAATCTCCTGTACGTGGCTCCGGCTCGTCTGACCGACACTACCCTCTACCCTGCGCTTGAAATAGAAGCTGGCGACGGCAAGGTGTGGAATATACCTGCCGGCTACCCGTTCCCCATACCTGAAAAATCATGTTATCTCCATTAACCGATATGAAAAGATTCAATATACTGATAGTTGCGCTCACCATGGCTATGGGGCTGCTGATGTGCGCCTGCTCTGACAATGATGAGCCAAAGCCCTATCCCGGTAATTTAGAGGAAGTAGATGGCAATGTGTTCACTACATTTCATCTGCGTGACCACAACTCCACACCTTGGGAGAAAAACGAGAATGTAGACTTCCTGCTGGTGAATCCGGGCGATCAGGTGAGCTTTGAGTTCAAGGGCAGTATCGTGTTTAACTCGGCTGACAAAAAACGGCTGCTGACATGCCGCGTGGCCATAGGCGACACTGTGATCCCCGACGGTATATATTTCGTGAGCCTGCATGGCGAGAATTTGCCCGATATTGGCGTGCGCCGTGTAAAGTTTGTAAACAATATCGGCACCGAGGATGAGAGCAAGGATATGGATTACAGTGACCTCGAGGGCTCTGGCACCGAGGCGGATCCGTATCTCATTAGTTCGCCCGGCGATTTCCTGGTGATGCTCTCCTATCTGCTCGAAGACCCCTCTCATGCCTACGGACGCTATTTCAGACAGACGCGTCCGATAGAGCTGCCGCACCGCAGCCAGGTGATAGATGGCAGGATGTGGGCGGCGGCTTCATTCTCCGGCAACTATGACGGAGGCGGCTACCGTCTGCACAATCTTGTGTATCAGGGAGCGTCAGACCCGCAGGCCGACAGCGGCGTGGGCCTGTTCAAGGATATCTATTCGGCCAGGATTTCAAATGTGGTGATCTCGTCGGCGTTGATTTCCAATGCCTGTTCGGATATAGGTCTCATCGCGGGGCGTGCATCGGGCAATTGCCTGCTGGAGAATATCTCTGTGGATGGCAACATCATCGCCTCGGGAAGCAATCTTGGAGGATTGACAGGCAACTCCAAGGACAACATGACGATGAGGAACATCACTGTGAATTCGCTCACGATCTCGACCGATGCTGCCTCGGGCGCATGTGTGGGAATGTTGATGGGCTATCATGAGGGTGGAGATGTGACTATCGATGGCGTATCCACTCCCGACCATGTGTTCTCGTTGGCTGGTGCCAATAATGTCGGCGGCCTGGTGGGCAAGATTCATTCCCCGAACAAGACCGTGAGCATCTCGGATGCCGTGATACAGCACTCGGTGGATAACGAGAGTGCGACCGTGAAGATCATCCACGGAGCGACGAATGTGGGTGGACTGGTAGGTCATCTGTCAAATATTGGCACACTGAAGCTGGTGAACAATCAGGTGAAGGCTCCGGTCAAGGGTGACAGCAACGTGGGCGGTATGGCCGGGTATTGCAGTCAGCCGGGTCGCGTGACCGTGGAGCGCTGTCTGCTCACATCTGTGGTGAGCGGCGGCGAAAGCGTGGGCGGATTATTCGGCTACATTAACATGGGCTCGCACGGTGTGATGGAGTTCACGGGTGCTGACAACAGCACGCGCCTGATAGTGAAATCATCTGCTGCGGCTGATGTGACAGGCAATATGAATGTAGGTGGCCTGATTGGCTATATCGATGGACATAGTGGCAAAATCAACGTGAATTCACGGGTGGAGATCGCGCTGAATGTGAGCGGTCTCGACCGTGTGGGCGGTGCCGTGGGTTCGGCAAAGAGCGTGGAATTGGCTTCGGCAGACCATCTCAACTTCTCGTCGCCGACGATGAAGGTAACTGCCACGGATAAGTGTGCCGGAGGCCTGGTGGGTTATGGCTCGGGAGTGACGATAAGCGGCGGCATGCATCTCGACCCTGAGGCTGAGATCCCGGCGGCATCGCAGCTTACGCTTACCTTCGGCGGAGTGGTGAGCGGCCATACCGAGGCCGGAGGTATCATAGGAGTGATGGCCAGCGGTACTGTCCGCGGAATGGCCACGTCTGCGAAGGCCACGGCGGACACATCGACAGCCGGCGGAATAGCTGGAAAGGCCGCGGGCACGATCACGGAGTGTGCGTTTGACGGCAGTCTGGCGTGTCAGGAGTTTCAGGGCGGCATAGTTGGTTACTGCATCAACGCCAATCTGGAAATAAGTAAATGTATTAATTACGCGTCGCTCACCGACTCCAATAATCTTGGAGGCATAATGGGCTACTACGTGTCGAATGACGGAAAACAAAAGGATCGGGACTCGCTGCATATCCTCAGCTGCTATAATACAGGTGACATTACCGACGGACTGGATGCGGCCGGTGTCCTGGCTCATGCCCAATATGAAGATAGCCAGAAGTATGGAACTCTCAAGGCTATATGGATCGAGAGATGCGGCAATGGCGGGAGGATTACCGGCAATGATAACTCCGGGAAGAACAGTGTGGGCGGCGTGGCCGGTACCCTCAATAGCGACGGTGTGTATGTGATCGGTTGCGCCAACAACGGTGCCGTGGGCTCGAAGGGCGTGCAGAAGATCGTAGGCGGCGTAGTGGGCCGCGCGGGTTGCGAGAATGGTCTGACGGTAAGGGTGGAAGAGTGCGCTAACACAGGCACTGTGACCGCCGGAGCCTTCTCAGTGAAAATCGGTGGCGTTGTGGGCCATCTGGAGAATTCGCTTGCCCTGGGGGATGCCTCTCATGTATGGAACTGCGCGAATTACGGCTCCATACCCGGCGACCAGAAGGATGACACCGGAGGCATCGTGGGCTTTGTGACGCGATTCACCGACACCTCACGTAACTATAACGAGGGTAAGATAGGCGATGGCAATGCCATAATTGGCACGCACACCTCGGGCACCACGTTCAGCCATTCCGACAACTATTACATCAGCGGTACGGGTGGCTCGTGGCCCTCGTCTAAATCGGTGAGCCCCGATGACAAATTCAATGAGGGCAGCTACAGAGGCCTGGATTTCACCAATGTATGGATGATGGATAAGAAGCATGGTCCGGTGCTGAGGAATTGTCCGTTCCTGCGGCTCTGATTCCATTGTGTCTTTTTGTATAACGCGCATCGGTCATCGGCCGGTGCGCGTTGTTATATATAAGGAGGCCTGTGTATGATAAAAAAATGCCGGCTTACATAAGAAAAGATTTTGTACCTTTGCAGACAGAAATGAAAGACGCTGATTCGATAATATTCATAGACACGGAGTTTACGAGCACCACGAGCGAGATACTGGAGCTGTGTGTGGTCAACGGGGCTGGGGAGGTGTTGTATCACAACCATTTCAAGCCTGTACGCGCCAAATACTGGAAGAAGTTTCCCCACAACATCACCAAGACACGGGTGAGGAATTGCCGATCGTTCAGGCGCTGTCTATCCGACATACAGCCCCTGTTTGACAACGCCGAGCTGGTGTGCGGCTTTGCCGTGGACAATGACTTGCGTCATCTCGCCGAAGACGGATTGCGTGTCAGCCCCGACAAGGCTCTGGAGCTGAGGTATCTCTATTGGCTGCTACGCCACGGCACACCGCAGGTGGCTGATCCGTTCAATCTGCCCGGCCTCTCGGCTTGCGCCACGGAGATGTGTCCGGGCCTGGAGCTCGATGCCGAACATTCGGCCAAGGGTGATACCCTCACCACTTACCGACTGTATGGGGCTCTGACGGAAGCTCTCCCTGACCATGACTGGAGCGATCCGTCGACAGCGTGGCGGGAGTGTCTCGGCGAATACCGCGACGGCGTGGCTGATTATTACAGGCAGCGGGCCCACGGATATGTGGTGCTGGAGCCGGTGGAGGGCGGATACACGATGGAGATGACGCAGGACCCGCCCGAGCCGGCTGGTGGCAGCGTGAGTGTGGAGGTGGCCGACCGCTTCCAGGCCCTGGGGCATTTCCGCGATAAGTTCTGCCGCCGGCTGCATCACAATCAGGAGCCGTATGCCATGCTGGAGTCCGATCTCGACTACATACGCAGTTACACGAATTCGTTTGATCCGGGAGAATATAAGGGATACAAGAGGTTGACCGAAACCATTTCGCCGGCTGAGGTCAAGCCCGCCGAAGCAGCCTGGCAAGCAAAACCAAAGACGGCTAAGACCGCTAAGCGTAAACCAAAGGGTGGGGGAGCGAGGAAACCGACGCGACGCACCGGCAAGAAGATAAAGAAATGAATCATCAACAGAATAATATGAAAGAAGATAAGTCAAGAGACTGGAAGACCCTGAAGAGTGAGTATCTGTTCCGCCGCCCGTGGCTGACGGTGCGCCGCGACGAGGTGGAGCTGCCCGACGGCACTGTCAACCCAGAATTCTATATCCTGGAGTATCCGGAATGGATCAATGTCATCGCCATCGATGAAGACGGGCAGTTTGTGATGGTGAACCAATGGCGGCAGGGTGTGCGGCGATGCAGCTACGAGCTGTGTGCCGGTGTGGTGGAGGAAGGAGAGACCCCTCTCGAGGCCGCCAAACGCGAACTCGCCGAGGAGACCGGATATACCGGCGGCGAATGGAAAGAGATAATGACGATATCGGCCAATCCGAGCACCACCAACAATTTCTCGCACTGCTTCCTGGCCCGCGGAGTGAAACATACCACCACCCAGCATCTCGATGCCACGGAGGATATAGAGGTGGAGCTATTCTCACGCGAGCGCCTGTATGAATACATGCAGAGCGGAGAGATGCTGCAGGCCCTGATGCTGGCTCCGCTGTGGAAATACTTCGCGCTCGACGGCAATATGTGATCATCTACCTAATTTAAAAATTGGTTAAATAGGTGAAGAAACCATAAAAGCCCGAGCCGCATCGTGAGCAGATGTGTTGTGTATGAGGAATGTCAAAATACATCTGCTTATGAAAAAGTTTATCCCATGCCTGTTGTCACTGCTGCCACTTTGCGGATACTCTAAGTGGCAGCCTGATATACTCGGCGATGGCTACGAAATGAAATATATAGAGCACGGCCGCGACTACGAGGGGAAGGTGCGATCGACAGTGATCAGGAAACTTTCGCCACAGGGTGGCGACAAGGCAGTGCTGTATATACACGGATACAACGACTATTTCTTCCAGAAGGAAATGGGCGACAGATTTGTCGGCTCGGGCTATAACTTCTATGCAGTGGACCTGCGTAAATACGGTCGCTCGCTGTTGCCCGGCCAGACCCGTTTCGAGGTGAGGGATCTCAGTGAATATTTCGGCGACATCGTATCGGCCATGACACAGATGCGCCGTGACGGTATTCGCGACGTGATACTGATGGGGCACAGCACAGGCGGACTTGTGGCATCGTATTACATGGATCGCAGCAAAGACACGATGGTGAAGGCGCTGGTGCTCAACAGTCCGTTTCTCGACTGGAACCTATCGGGATTCTTGCGAAATGTCGTCATCCCCGCCGTCGGTACGATAGGGGCGGTATTGCCGGGGATACGCATAAGCAACGGTCACAGCTCGGCATATGGCGAGAGCCTGCTTAGCAGCTGTCATGGCGAATGGACATACAACACCGAGTGGAAGACAATGCAGCCACTGAAAGTGTCGACAGCCTGGGTGCGCAGCATAGCCAAGGCACAGCATCACTTGCAGCGGCGCAGCCGGATAAAAGTGCCGGTGCTGTTGATGCACAGCGACAACACCGTACAGGGCGACACATATACAGACGCATTCAGACACGGCGATGCCGTATTGAATATCGAAAGCATATCGAAATACGGACGCCGGCTGGGCAAAAAAGTAGAAGATGTGGCAATAAAAGGAGGGCTCCATGATCTGGTACTATCGGAAAAGTCCGTGAGAAACACCGTCTACCGCACCATATTCTCATTTTTACGCCGGCTGTCCTGATCGACACAACACCCTGACAACAAACGATAAAAACACTCTTTGTTCAAAAAAACTCAAAAAACTCAAAAAAATTACCAAATAAATTTGCACAATACAAAAATCCTCCTTACCTTTGCAGAGCAAAAGCAAAAAAGG
>CAZBWZ010000066.1:0-11930 GCA_964495725.1 uncultured Bacteroides sp. | reverse complement strand
TGTATCAGTGGCTGGATCGCGACGGCATGGATACATTCTGCAAAGAGATGGAGACCACCAGGGATCTCATTCATCCCAATCTATTGATACCAAGGGAATTCGATGAGTGGAACCAGCGCCCTTACCTCGTGATGGAATATTGTGCCAAGGGATCGGTGAGCCGTATGGCAGGAGGTCTCAGCGAGGATATGGCATGGAGATTCATACGCGATGTGGCAGCCGGATTAGCTTATCTCCACGGCCTGTACGAGCCTGTGGTGCATCAGGATGTCAAGCCCGACAATATCGTGATAGGCGATGACAATGTGTACAGGATCACGGATTTCGGTATCAGCACCAAGGTGCGTGATCATCTGGTGCGCAACTCGGCCCAGCGCAATCCCAATGCCGGAGCCATGGCGTATATGGCGCCCGAGCGCTTCACGCCCTATTGCACACCGCTCACCTCGAGCGATATATGGGCTTTCGGTGTCACTGTCTACGAGCTGCTCTCGGGTCGCCTGCCATTCAATGGCATGGGTGGCGGGATGCTCAAGGGCGGAGCCGAGATACCCGACATACCACAGCAATACAGCGAGCGGCTCAACAGGCTCGTGAAGGCATGTTTACAGAAGGAAACATGGGATCGTCCGACGGCTAAGGATATCGAGGAATATGCCTCGGCTGTGCTCAGAGGCGATGATCCTGTCGGAATATGGGAGCAGGCCGACCAATCGGCTCCTGCACCTGTGCCTCCGGCTATCAAGGCCGGTATCGAGAATATCCGGAATTTCGGCGATGTCGCCGTAGCCCCGGCTGCCGGATCGTCGAAGACCAAGGTAATCGCAGCCACTGTGGCCGGTCTCCTGGCTGTGGGCGCGCTGCTTTTCGTGGGCGTGAGATATATGATGCCGAAAAAAGCGGATGCCGCCACGGCCACCGCTACAGTGAAGAACGATACTGCCGATCCGGCACAGACAGATCTGCTTGCCGACAATGGTGCCACCGACATAGATGTGGTGGAAGAGGATGTGACCGGTGACAGGGCTAATGCTGACGGGACCGCTACCTCCGCGCCCCCGGTCACCGTCTCCACCGCCGCTAACGCCGGTGATCAGCCGTCTCAGCCGAAGGAGTCGGGGGAGCGCCGTCAGGAGACAGCGGGCGCTCCGGTCTCGACAGCCGGCAGCGGATACTTGGTCGCTGACGGCGATGGCTACCGCGGCCCTGAGGATACAGGCCGTCCGCAGAATCAGGTCAACCGTGGCGATTACCGTGGCCAGGACCGCAATGGCTATGTGAGCCGTGACGCCGGAAGTAATCCATCGCAGCGCTCGTACACACAGGATAGCCGCTACATAAAATCGACCGATAAGGATCGCCTGCCCAAGAAGCCTGTCAAGAAGAATACGTCGTCGTCAAGCAAGACCGTAGCCCCGATCGAGAATGAGCTGAGGCTCGCTATCAACTCGGGAGATTACACCACGCTTAAGCGGTATGCCGATGCGGGAAATGTCAATGCATACGTGCCGATGGCTGATGCCTGTATCCGCCGCAACGAGTACGCCAATGCCGAAAAGTATGCCAAGAAGGCCAGGGAGGCCGGTGTGGCGAGCGCTAACAACGTGTTTGACCTGCTCAACAAGATGGGATACTATGATTAGGTCATAGGTTATAGGTTGTGTGGTATTAAGTAAGATGTAAATATTGTATAAAGATGAGAATAAGATTCATATTGCTCGGAATGGCATTGATTACGGCGATTGCTGCTGCGGCTGCCGGGCCGGTGAAGGGAAAGATGGCTGACACTGGCATGAGCAAGGCCCAGATGCTGTGTGCTGAAGGTCTTGATTATGTGTATGGTGAAAACGGTCGCCCTGTGGATATGGAAAAAGCCTGGAATCTCTTTAACGAGGCAAGCAGCGCCGGCAGCATTGACGCTCTCTATTATATCGCGGAGATGTATAATTACGGGCTGTATGTATCTCAGGATATGACAAAGTACATGAGCTATCTCCTGGAGGCGGCATCCCGTGGGTCGGTAGACGCGATAGCTGATCTCGGTGCGCTCAATCTCTTGGGCAGCCGCAGGGCGCTGGTGCCTAAGGATGAGAGCAAGGGCGTGAAGATGCTCACCACCGCCGCCGATCACGGTAATGCCCGCGCGATGGTGTATCTGGGACACAGCTACCGCGACGGTCTGGGCGGGATGGTGCGTAATGCCGAACAGGCGTATTCATGGTACAGCCGGGCCGCCGAGGCTGGCAATCCTCAGGGATATGTCGAGATGGCCAAGTGCCATATATCCGGGGTTGGAGCCCCGGAGGATGATGACAAGGCGTTCATGCTGCTTGTCAAGGCTGAGAACGACGGCAGCAGCGATGCCAGCCGTATGTTAGGCAATATGTATTTTCATGGTGACGGCCGCGCGCCCAACGACAGCATAGCGCGAGAGTATTATCTCACGGCCATCGAGGCCGGAAACGTCGAGGCCATGTCTGATCTGGCGTGGCTATATATAAAAGGTGGTGCGGGTATGCATCAGTTCTCTCATGCCTTTGATCTATTCACCAGGGCGGCCAGTGAGGACGTGCCTTCAGCGATAGAGGGTCTCGGCCTCTGTTATGAGAGCGGCTACGGCACTCCGCTGGATATGCATCTTGCCGTATCGTGCTACAAACGTGCCGCCGACACGGGCAATACCCGGTCGCTCTATGATCTCTACCGTGTGTACCGTAATGGCGGTGAGTCGCTGCCTGTTGATCCCGGCAAGGCGCGTGACTATCTCGATGAGGGGGTGCGCCGTGGCGACAGCAATTCGCTCTTTGCCTTAGGCAAGGAGTATATCAAGGGTGATATGGTGGCCAAGGATTCGATCAAGGGTATGGAGTATATCCATAAGGCTGCGGATTTAGGGAGCGCCCAGGCTCTGGCCACTTTGGGCAATATGTATTATACCGAGGGGAAGGTCAAGGGTGACTATACAAGTGCGTTTGAGTATCTGCAGAGGGCTATCCGCCACCCCGAGGATATTGATGACGACCTGTTGTCGCGTGCCTACCGCAATATCGCCGCCTGCTACCGGTTTGGCAGAGGCACCGAGGTGGATATCGCCCGGGCCAACGCCTATACGTCGATGAGCAATCATCTGGGCGACCGCGAGATGGGTGATGTGATGAGATTCTTCAACACGTCATCGAGCTATTGATTACATCGGCTCTGCCACGTGACATAAGCAACCGCTTCGCGTTCAAGCGGAGCGGTTGCTTATTGTCTGTATCTACATCAGCGGGAGATTACGAAGTATTGGCCGTCGAATCCGGGGCCTACATAGTATTTGGTGAGTCCGTAGCTGTCGGTGTGCGCGGGCCCGGAGAGCGGTGCGCCGTAGTTGGTGACCACGTCGTAGACGCTGTGACATACCGGACACTCGGCCTTGAGCTCGTCGTCGAGCATCCTTATCCTCACATCCGATCTGCACTCCACAGGGCATGCGAGGTCGTAGGCTATGGGGTTGCCGTGGATGTCACCGATGAGGAGTATGCCTCCGAATCCGGTGTAATTTGCGGCGGAGTAGGGGTAGCCTGCGGGCTGTCGCTCGGATTTGATGAAGTAGCGGTAGCTGCCGGCTCCGGCCACACCATATATGTTCCAATCGCCTATAGTGGAGAAGTTGACGTATACGGGCACCGGTGGCAGGCGCTTGTCGTCGATACGCTTGCACGCTGATAAAGCGACAGCCATCATCACTGAGACAATGGCTGTGCGACTTATCCTGTTTATGAAGATTTTGATCATTTCGCAGCAATCTTTGCCATTACATCGGTGAGCATGTCTACGGCCTTCTGCATCTGCGGGGCAATGAGAGGTCTGAGCATGGCCGGTAGCTGCACTTCTATGACAGCTGCCATGTCGGTAGCATCATCGGATACGGCTTTAAGATTGATGTCCATATCGAGGGGTATGGGGGTGCCCACAGCGCGGAACGCGATTTTTGATGTAGAGCGCTCGGTGATTTCAAACTGTATCTGACCTACCTGCGGTGTCTCGATAGCGATTGACTGTTGTCCGAAGACGATGTTGCCGAATTTGGCTTTCTCGCTTTCGGGGAGCTGTTCTACGACCCCTTGCAGCCCTGAGAGATCGGCGAAACGGTCGGCTATCTCCTGAGCTGAACGGTTGACGGTGATGGTTTTGCCGGTGTATTTCGACATGTCAGTGTAATTATCGTGTTAGAGTGTTGTTGATTCAGATGAGTGTCTCGCCGGGAGTCCAGTCGGCGGGATTCTTGCGCCATTCCTTGAGTGTCTCTATGTCTGCGGCGGAGATATAGTTTGACTCGAGGGCTGCGTCGAGCATTGCGTTGTAGTTTGAGAGTGTGACCAGAGATACGTTAGCGGCCTGGAATGCGTCTCGGGCTACGGGGAAATCGTATGTGAAGATGGCTGTCATGCCGAGCACCTCGCAGCCGGCGTTTCTGACGGCCTCGACAGCCTTGAGTGAAGATTTGCCGGTAGAGATGAGGTCTTCAACCACGATCACTTTCTGGCCGGGAATGAGGTTGCCCTCGATGAGATTCTCGAGACCGTGATCTTTGGGGGTAGAGCGGATATATACGTAAGGCACGCCGAGAGTGTCGGCGACGAGTGCGCCCTGTGCGATAGCGCCTGTGGCCACTCCGGCCACGGCATCGGGCTTGCCGAAGTTCTCAAGTATCACGCGTGAGAGCTCCACCTTGATGAGCGAGCGTATCTCGGGATATGAGAGGGTCTTGCGGTTGTCGGTGTATATAGGTGAGTTCCAGCCTGATGCCCATGTAAATGGATTGTTGGGCTGGAGAATTATTGCACGAATCTTGAGGAGTTTTTCAGCGATTATGCGCTCTACAGTTTTCATAATGGATATTTGAAGTGGCAGTGATTGATTTATTTTACAAAGGTAGTAATTTTTGAATATATAAATATAATGGAAGAGTATTTTTGATAAATTTTTCTACCTTTTGTCGCGGAGATACCTCAATGCCTTGAATACATCGGGGCGATGGGCATTGATGCGTCGGGGATAGTGGGCGTCGCTGTTGACCACGATATCCACGTCTGATTTCATGAGCCGCAGCCAGTGGCGCTGAGCGGGGAATGTGTGGTGATATTCCTCCAGTGATTTTGTGTTGATCTCTACCGCGATACCGCGATCGATGATGAGGTCGGTGAGGTCGTCGGCGCGGCGCACAAACCAGTCTTCGCGCTCGATACCGGGGTGTGCGACCGATGCGTTGAGTTTGATTTTGTCATAGTGTCCGATGATGTCGAATCCTCCGGCCCTGACCATGTCTTGCGATTTGTCGAAGAATGTATCCACCACATACCGCAGGTCGCCGTGAAATCTGTCGCGGAGCTTGGTCATGAAGGAGTCGGGCCTGCCGTCGATGTCCACGTAGTCGCCATCCTGTGTGGGAATGAAGTGTACGGATCCTATCTTGTAGTCGAGCGGGAGCGACTTGAAATAATCGTCGGAGGGACCCCAGCCGTCGAGGTAGTCGATCTCCATGCCCTTGAGTATCTTCATGTCGGGATACAGGGTCTGCAGTCGGTCGGCCTCGGCAAGGTAGAGAGGTACGTCGGCCTTGTGCATGTTGCACGGAGATTCCAGGGGGATGGGGGAGTGAGGTGAGAATCCGAGTAGGGTGAATCCCAGGTGCGCGGCCTCTTTGGCAAACTCCTCCATCGGGGCTCTCGCGTCACACCATTGTGTGTGGGTGTGGAGGTTGTACATCACTCCGTCACCTATATCTGTAAGTATTTTCTTGAAATCAGGCACTTGAGTATATGTTTCGTTAATATTTATGGGGGTATGCAAAGGTGTATACCACAATATCGCGTCTCCGACGCTCAGTAGGGTAGGGGTGGTATCAATACCCCAGGTTACGCTTCGCTGCACCTGGGGTTTCTGACAACCCGCGTCTCCGACGCTCTCTCTGATACTATCTCTGTTTCCTCAGATTAAAGTCTTCCGACCGCTAAAACTCTGCGAGGCTCTCGCTGGGGTAGCCTCTGATACAGTACTGTGCTAAGTAAACAGTATCGGGGCGATGGGTCAGGAGACGGTGATGCGCATGCCGTCGGTGAGGGGGATGTCGTGGAGAGCCGTGACGGGTACGTCGCGGTTGTTGACGGTGACGCGGATATGCAATCCGGTGTGGCCTTTGGCCGCGAGCAGGCGTGCCACGTCAACGCAGCCTAAGGGCACCTCTGTGAGAATTTCGTTGAGATAGATATACATTGTTATTAAAATATGTGTTATATATAATAGACGAATCGAATGTCAAAATTACTAAAGATTTGCCATAATTATATACCTTTGTGAATAATTTTTTACCAGATAACGGATAAGATATGAAAAAATCAAGATACCTCGCGCTATGCGCTTTATCAGTATATGCGGGCTGCTCGGCGGCTCCGGTGGTGACATGGCTCAATACTGTGCATGATTTCGGGGCCTTTGACGAAGATACCAAGCATAAGACCGCATATTTCAGATTCGTGAATACCGGAGATGAGGCTGTGTCGGTGATTTCTGTCAACGCGACATGCGGCTGCACTGTGCCGAAATATACTACTGATGCCGTGGCGCCGGGCGATACTGCCACCATCGAGGTGGTGTACGACCCCACGGGGCGTCCGGGCCGATTCGAGAAGTCGATATATGTGCGTACATCCGACACGAATGAGCGTACACGCCTGAGGCTCAAGGGCTCGGTGATAGGTAATGCGGAGACTATCAAGGCACGTTATCCGGTGAGCACGGGTGAGCTGAAGCTGCGCAACGGGGCCGCCATGATGGGACGTGTCTACCGGGGGCACAACAAGATACAGTATGTCGATGCCTATAATCAGTCGGACCACGAGATAGAGCCGGTGGTGACAGGGATGCCGCCCTATATGCGTGTCACGGTGGTGCCCGAAAGGATAGGAGCCGGCGAGGTGGCCACCCTCAATTTTGAATTTCTCGGTGACAAGTGCGACCAGTGGGGTATCGTCACTGATTCGGTAAGTATCGCGCCCGGAGCCGGCGAGGCCGCTATCAGTTTTCCGGTGGTCGCCGTGGTGGAGGAAGATTTCACGCAGCTGACAGCAAGCGAGCGCCAGCGGGCGCCCCGGCTGGTGTGCGATACCGACAGGATAGTGCTGCCGGAGGCTGTCAAGGGAGCCGGCTACAGCGTGAGCGGCAAGGTGAAGCTCACCAACAGTGGCAAGGCTCCTCTGGAGATCAGGAGGGTATACAGCGCAGACAAGGCTGTGTCGGCCACGGTGGACAAGACTGTGGTGAAGCACGGCGAGAGCGCATGGCTCACGGTGACCTACGATCTGTCGTCGGTGACAGATGACATAGTCAACAGCAAGGTGAGCGTAGTGACAAACGACCCCGACAACCAGAGCATGATGCTGAGGATTGTCGGGGAACTGAAGTGAACTGATCTCTGTGAGGAGAGAGAATGTATCAGAAGCGCGGTGGGCGTCCGCCGCCGCCGGGTCCGTGGCGGCCGTTTCTGCTTTCGGGGGTCTGGCCCTTGCCGAATGTATTGAAGCGGTAGCTTACCGACAGCATCATGTAGCGGGTGAGTGTCTTATACATCGAGTCCTGGATATAGTTACCGGTGACTGAGCGTGACACGTTGGATCGCTGATTGAGGATGTCGTTGGCGCTGAGGGTGAATACCAGCGACTTGTCCTTGAGAGTCTGGTATCCGATCGAGGCGTTCCACATCCATTGGTTGGTGTCGTATCCGTCGCCGTAGCCCGATGAGGCCGTGTATCTGAGGTTGGAGTTGAGCACGATGCCGAAAGGTGCGTAATAGATGGCGTTGAAGCGGAATCCGTAGTTGTGTACGGTGCGGTCGTTGTTGCTCGCCACGGAGTTGGTGGTGTATTGCAGGCGGTACTCCGGACCGAGCTCCAGCTCAAGGTTGTCGGGACGGAAAGCTATGTTGAAACTCTCGGCAACGCTCACGTTGTTGGCATTGTTGCGCACGGCGTTGTTGTAACCCACTGAGCGGTTATAGTTGAGACTTAGGAAGTTGTTGAATGTAAAAGTCTTGCGTTTGAATGGTGTGGAGAACATCGAGAAGGCGCGTGCACTCCAGATGCCGTTGACATTCTCGTAGGTGGTGATGCGGCCTCCGTTGTCAGAGAAGGTGGTCTTGGAGATGATGGAATTCTGTGTCATCGATCCGTCGAATCTCACCATGATCGAGCGCTGGGCATCCTGATTGAAATCCTGGAACCGGAAGCTGACGTTGTGAGTGAACGAAGGGTCGAGGTTGGGGTTACCGACCTTGATATTGAGAGGGTCGCTCATATCGGGCACGGGCTGGAGCTGTGTCAATGATGGCTGTGAGGAGTTACCACGGTATTCGACATTGAGCGAGCGGCTCTTGGACACCTTCATGCGGTAGCGCAGGAATGGCGCGATATTCCACACCCAGCGGCGGGGTATCGACTTGTTGTCGTCGATCAGGTCGATTGACTTTGACATCTGCGGCACCAGTGACAGACCGACGTTGAGGTTGTGGATGGCCGACACGTGGCGGTATCCGATACGTATGTTCTGATTCATGTAGTCGTTGCGGAATCGGTTGCTGAGACTGTCGAGCATGGTGTCGCCCGGCAGGAGATCCCATGCCCAGATGGGCAGGTCGTAGATCTCATTGATACCGGCCCCGTCGGGTATCTCGGGCAGCGGACGGTCGTAGGTGAGCTTGTCGGCATTGTTCCAGCGATATTGCAGGCGGTAGGAGAATGTCAGGAAGTTGCCGTTCTTGACGTTACCCAATGGTTCGGTCCACGATACGCGCGTGCTCATGTTGTTTGACCATGTGTGGTTGTTGATATACTGGTCGTATTCGTCGATTGAGTCGCCGTAGAGATAGTATCTGATAAGGGAGTAGGCATTCTCTTTCTCGCGCACGTTGGATGTGCTGATGTTGCCCATCACTGAGAATGAGCGTCCGCGGTGGCGCTTGAAGTTGTGGTTGTAGATCACGCGGCCGCCGAATTCGTATGATGATCCGTGAGAGCGCTGCAGGTTGATGCTCTTGTTGGTGAGACCGTGGCCCATGGTGACGTCTCCGCTCTCGGCCGACTCGGAGTCGTTGAAGTTGAGCGACACGTTGGGGCGGATATCGAGAGTGTTGAAAGAGTCGGGTTTCCACTCGATGCGGAAGTCGGCCCTGATGTTGTGTCCCTTGTCGAGCGATGTGCGCTCGGTGTTCTGGGTGCGCGAATTGTCGGTGAGCAGGTATTCCGTGGTGCTCTTGCGCCAGTTGTCGGTAGCAGTGTGAGAGTACATCACGTCGCCGCCGAAGCGTATGATCTCCTCCTTGCCCACGTTGAAGTTGAGTCCGAGCCATTGCGACTTTGTGATACCGTTGCTGCCACCAAAGCGGCGGAATCGGCCACCCCCGTCGTTAAATCCCATATCGTTGATGTTGTTGGCACCGCCGAGCAGTGTGATCTGGTTGCCGTCCCAGAATCGGTTGATGTTGAGCGACAGCTTGTAGCGGTCGTCGGTGCCGTATCCGGCCTCGGCGTTGCCAAACCATCCGTTCTTCATGTTCTTCTTTACGGTGAGGTTGATCACGGTCTCCTCCTCGCCGTCGTCGACACCGGTGAGACGTGCCAGATCGCTCTTGCGATCCACCACCTGCAGACGGTCGATCATGTCAACCGGCAGGTTCTTCGAGGCCACCTTGGGGTCGTCGCTGAAGAATTCCTTGCCGTCGACAAGAATCTTAGTCACGCTCTTGCCGTTGGCGGTGATTGAGCCGTCGGTGCCCACCTCGACGCCCGGCAGGCGCTTGAGCAGATCCTCTACCACGGCGTTGGGCTGTGTGCGGTATGATGCGGCGTTGAATTCTATCGTGTCTTCGGCCACACGTATAGGAGTCTGTATGCCAGTGACCGTAAGGTCTTTGAGCAGGGCGGCGTCTTCGTGCAGCACGATGGTGTCCATTACAAGATTCTTTTTGGACACGGTGATGGGGATAAGTTGTTTGGCGAAGCCTACGTATGTGGCCTCAATACGGTATCTGCCCTTGGGGACATCGGTGAGCTTGAATTTGCCGTCGAGGTCGGTGATGACACCTTTTATGGCCGTGCTGTCGGCCTTGAGCACCCTCACGGTGGCCTTGATCAGCGGCTCACCCTCGGCATCGGTGACTGTGCCGGTGATATTGTAGGCGCATGCGCTCCACACGGACAACAGTGACAGAAGTGACAGAATTAAAGATTTCATACCTATTATTTGTGAATGTTTTTTCTGGAATCGATTTTTACAATGCAAAATTACATCACAATAGCGGTATGCGTCAATACATACTATAGAAACACGCCGATTTTATAGACAATACCGATTCCGGTCAACATAAATTAACAAATCAAGTGTGAAAAATAATAAATAATATGTGATGCGGTCTAAAAAAAATATCTAAATTTGTTTTTTGATATGGAAGAGCATGAAATTACCTTAAAGGATGCCCAGAGGTTGGTGGATGAGTGGATCACCGGCACGGGCGGTGGCTATTTCTCGGAGCTGACCAATATGGCCGTACTGGCTGAGGAGACCGGTGAGGTGGCACGCGCGATGGCGCGTATCTACGGCGACCAGGTGGCCAAGGAGGGTGACAACCTCAACCTGGCCGACGAGCTTGCCGACCTGCTGTGGGTGACCATGGCTATCGCCAACCAGACGGGTGTGGATCTCACAGGGGCCCTGCTGCGTAATCTGGATAAGAAAAACAGACGCGATGCCCGACGCTATGACGCATCCCGCAAGGATTGATGCTGCAGAATATACATTGACAAAATAAAAATATATAATATGGCAGATAAATATCGTGATGCGGTGGCCAAGAGCAAGGTAGTCACCGATGACGCGGCTGTGAAGGCCGCTGTCGACAAGATAATCGGGGAGCATAATGATGAAAACAAGAATGTGGATGTGTACAGGCAGCTATTCAACTGCATCGACCTCACCACTCTCAACACCACTGATTCGCCCCGCTCGGTAGCCGAATTCACAGAGCGCGTGAATGCCTTTGAGCAGGAGCATCCCGATCTGCCCAATGTGGCCGCTATCTGTGTGTATCCCAATTTCGCGCAGGTGGTGCGCACGGTGCTCGATGTGTCGGAGGTGGATGTGGCCTGTGTGTCGGGCGCTTTCCCCACCGCCCAGTCGTTTATCGAGACTAAGATTGCCGAGACATCGCTGGCCGTTGAGAGCGGCGCCGATGAGATAGACATCGTGTTTAATGTGGGCAATTATCTCGACGGCGACTATGAGGAGGTGTGCGATGAGATCATAGAGCAGAAGCACGCTTGCCGTGATGCCGTGCTCAAGGTGATACTGGAGACCGGAGCACTGAAGACCGCCGAGAATATACGCGCGGCGTCGGTGCTGTCGCTATATTCCGGAGCCGATTTCCTGAAAACATCGACCGGCAAGGGCTATCCAGGTGCGTCGCTTGAGGCCGCATACGTGATGATGCAATGCATCAAGGAGTATTATGCCGAGACGGGCACTATGGTGGGCTTCAAGGCAGCGGGCGGCGTGTCTACTACCGAGGATGCGGTGAAGTATTACACTCTGGCCAAGGAGATATTGGGCGAGGCATGGCTTACCAATGAGTATTTCCGCATAGGCGCCAGCCGTCTGGCCAATAATCTGCTGAGCGATATCCTCGGCGAGGAGACCAAATTTTTCTGAAGCGAAGGGGAGGGCGGGAGCTGAAGCTCCCGCGCGCTCTCAAATAAGGGGGAGCTGAAGCTCCCTCGCCCTCTCAAATACTGATTTATTTAGAAAGAAAATGTATCAAATATAATGAAAGTCTGGATTCACATCAACGGCATACAGGAAGGCCCGTATCAGCTTGAGGAGCTGCCATTAAATCGTATTAA
>CAZBWZ010000065.1:1837-11932 GCA_964495725.1 uncultured Bacteroides sp. | reverse complement strand
CCCATGCCGACCGCATGGCCTCAGCCTCGCGTATCCTCGCCCTGCCGGAGGGCGTGGTGCCTTTCTCGCTTATTCCCGTGGGCTATCCCGCCGCCGACCAGCGCCCCATGGACAAATGGGATCCCTCCCGCGTCCACCACGACAGATACTGACCACACGTTACTTACTCAAATTTGGAACATCGTAGATGGTATCAGTGAGAATCTTGCAAGAAGTTGCATTTATTTAGAATCCTACAGCAATGAAATCTACAATCTCACTTGTCAGCGTAATGGCCCTCGAGCTCGAGAACAAGCACCCTGACTTCCTTATCCAGTATGTCATAGATTATTCTGTCATTCTTTGTAATATGACGTGAATATGTGACATCTGCGCCATTAACCAAGGGCTGGGGTTGGCCGATGCCGTGACGTGGATCCTCCATAATTGCTTCAAGAATCGCTGTCAGTTTTTAAAGGCACGCGGATTGGATTTTTTCCATTTGGCCATTATCTGTGACTCTTGGTTCAAAATCAATGGTATACATCAGAGTGTATCAAGAAAATCATGTAATTCTTGCTTATCTTTGCACGATGTGAAATTTCCTTTTGAATACTGTTCACGTGCCTGATCTATTCGTCTGCTGAGTTCCGGACTTATGTCTAAATCCTCATTTCCGATACTTATCAGCGCATATACTTTGTTTTTCTGCGTATAAGCACCTTCTCTCCCTTTTCTGCGCGATCAAAAGATGCCGCCAAGTTGTTTCTGTAGTCTCTTACTGATAATGCTTCCATAATGATGTGTCTTTTCAATGCAAATATAATCAATACTATATCTATAACAAAATCCGTGTACATTTTTTTGTACACGGATTCAAAAAAGAGACGCGGTGGGGGCACCGCGTCTCTTTTTTGTATGGGGGAAATGGATTATTTCTTGCACTCTGCCACGTAGCCGAGGGCCTCGCGGCATTTGTCGGTGACATACTGCCAGTCGCCGGCAGCGACCTTGTCCTTGGGGAAGAGCTTCGAGCCCATGCCCACACAGTATACACCGGCCTTGAACCAGCCTTCGATATTCTCCTTTGTGGGCTCCACGCCACCGGTCACCATGATCTTGCTCCAGGGCATCGGGGCCATCAGACCCTTCACCATCTTCGGGCCGAGCACGTCGCCGGGGAAGAGCTTGGTGAGGTCGCAACCCAGTTCCTGAGCCTTGCCGATCTCTGATACGGTGCAGCAACCGGGAGTGTAGGGCACCAGACGACGGTTGCACACTGTGGCGATGTCTGGATTGAAGAGCGGGCCTACCACGAAGCATGCGCCGAGCTGTATGTAGAGAGATGCTGTGGGGGCGTTAACTACAGAGCCTACGCCCATGGCCATCTCAGGACACTCCTTGGCAGCGAACTTCACCACCTCGGCAAATACCTCGTGGGCGAAATCACCTCGGTTGGTGAACTCAAAAGCGCGCACACCGCCTTCGTAGCATGCCTTTACCACCTGCTTTGCCACCTCGGCGTCAGCGTGGTAGAAAACGGGCACCATACCGGTCTCGCCCATCTTTTTCAATACGGCTAACTTATCAAATTTTGCCATTGTATTATGTCTTTAGTCTTGTTTGACGATTATGTATTAGCGCTGTACACGGCCGTTGGCGCTACCGCCGGCCAGAGCCTTCACCTCGTCTACCGTCTCCATGTTGAAGTCGCCGGGGATGGTCTGCTTGAGAGCTGATGCAGCTACGGCGAATTCGAGAGCGTCGCCCTGGTTGTCCATGGTGAGGAGGCCGTAGATAAGACCGCCCGAGAATGAGTCGCCGCCACCTACACGGTCGATGATGGGATTGATCTCGTAGCGCTTTGACACGTAGAATTCCTTGCCGTTGTAGATCATGCCCTTCCAGCCGTTGAATGTAGCCGAGTATGACTCACGCAGGGTAGATACGACATACTTGAAGCCGAATTCCTTCATCATGGCCTCGAAGATGCCCTTGTAGCCTTCGGCGTCGGTGTTGCCGGCCTCTACGTCGCTGTCGGGCTTGAAGCCAAGGCAGAGCTCGGCGTCTTCCTCGTTGCCGATACATACGTCTACATACTGCATGAGCGGACGCATGATCGACTGGGCCTTCTCTGAGCTCCACAGTTTCTTGCGGAAGTTGAGGTCGACGCTGACAGTCACGCCATGACGCTTGGCAGCCTCGCAGGCAAGACGGGTGAGCTCGGCGGCCTTGTCGCTGATAGCGGGTGTGATGCCGCTCCAGTGGAACCAGTCGGCACCTTCCATGATCTTGTCGAAATCAAAGTCGCTGGGATCGGCCTCGGCGATAGATGAATGGGCGCGGTCGTAGATCACCTTGCTGGGACGCATCGATGCACCGCTCTCAAGATAATAGATACCTACACGGTCACCGCCACGGCAGATGTAGTCGGTGTTGACGCCATAGCGGCGGAGAGCGTTGACAGCTGACTGTCCGATCTCGTGCTTGGGCAGTTTGGTCACGAAGTAAGCGTCGAGGCCATAGTTGGCGCAGCTTACGGCCACGTTGGCCTCGCCACCACCGTAGCAGGCATCGAATTTATCAACTTGCACGAAACGTGCGTGGTCGGCTGTAGAGAGGCGAAGCATGATTTCGCCGAGAGTGATTACTTTCATTTCTTACTATGTTTTGTTATGGTTTAGTTTTGGTTGTATCTCTTCGGGGCTGTTATTTGAGGTCGGGCACGCCTACCTTGTCCATGTCGCCGTAGTCGAGGTTCTCGCCGCCCATACCCCAGATAAACATGTAGTTGGATGTGCCGGCGGCCGAGTGTATCGACCATTCGGGATTCATGATGGCCTGCTCGTTGTGCAGCCACACGACGCGTGTCTCCCGGGGGTCGCCCATGAAGTGGGCGATGGCGTTGCCCTGGGGCACATCAAAGTAGAAGTATGCCTCCACGCGGCGGTCGTGTACGTGACAGGGCATGGTGTTCCACACGCTGCCGGGCTTGAGCTCGGTGAGACCCATCTGCAGCTGGCAGGGACCCTCTTCGAGCACGTTGTTGACGATGAGCTGGTTGATGACGCGGTCGTTGCTCTCTTCGAGCGAGCCGGCCTTGATCTGGTTGGCCTTGATTGAGCCTTTGCGACCGTCGATGGTGATGAGCTGTGTCTTGTATTCCTTGTGGGCTGTGGTGGAGTTGAGGTAGAATTTGGCGGGGTTGGCATCGTCCTTGCTGCGGAATGTGACATCTTTATTGCCACGGCCCACATACAGGGCGTCCTTGAAATGGAGCTCGTATTCCTTGCCGTCTACGGTCACGATACCGTCACCGCCGATGTTGATCACGCCCAGCTCGCGGCGCTGCAGGAAGTATTCGGCCTTGAGCGGGTCGATGGGCTCGAGCTTCATCACCTTGCCTACGGGCACCACGCCGCCGAAGATGAGGCGGTCGTACATCGAGTAGGTGAGGTTGAATTTGTTCTGCTCCATCACTTTGGGCATCATGAAGTGTGAGCGCAGTTGCTCGGTGGTGTAGTGCATCACGTCGTCGGGGTGGCAGGCGCGCTGCACTGTGTAGTCGGTCTGTGCTGTCATGGTGTTGATTGCTGCTGCGGCAGCGAGTGCTAACAGTATTTTTTTCATTGTCATTGGTTGCTTGTCTTCTTATTTCTTTTTCTTGTTTTGGCGAGCCTCCTCACGGGCGAGGATACGCTCGTCGCGGGCCAGCTCGGCGGGCACGAGACGGATCATGCGGCGGCGGTTCCACCACACGATGGCCACGGTGGCCAGTGTGAGCAGACCGGCACCGATCCACTTGAGCGAATTGACACACCAGAAGATCACCAGCGTGAAGGGGCTGCCGGCGAAGTCGAGGCTGCCGGCCTCGAATCCGGCGGGCACCTGCACCGATGCATCGTCGGGATGCATGGCGGCCACATCGTGGGCGGCCAGGGTGAAGTAGGGCGCGAGATAGGTGGCGATGTAGAGGGCCATCACGATTGCCACGATACCTACGATGATGGTCTTGAACACATTACCCTTGGTGTACGGGAGCACCAGCGGGAAGATGTAAAACATGCCAGCGAGCGAGGCCAGGGGCAGGAATTCGTTGCCGGGCATCAGCACGGCGATCACCAGGGTGATGGGGATAAGGATGATCGAGGCTACCAGAGTGGCGGGGTGGCCGATCACCAGAGCCGGACTCATGCCTATCGACATACCCTCGGCACCCTTGAATTTGGTGGCGATGAGCTTGCGGGTGGCATCGGAGATGGGTTTCAGACCCTCGATGAAGAGCACTGTCACGCGCGGTATCAGCTCCATCACGGCGCCCATCTTCACGCCCAGCATGAGTATGCCGGGGATATTGTCCTTGATCTCGGCAAAGTCGAGGCCGTGGGCAAAGCATCCGATGATGATGCCCACGAGCACGCCGAGGAAGAGCGGCTCGCCGAGTATGCCGAAGCGTTTTTTCATGCCGTCGGCGTCGATATTGAGCTTGTTGACACCGGGGATGGCGTCGAGCACCTTGTTGATGGCCCAGGCGAAGGGTGCGTAGGCCGCGCAGAAGGGCTGGGGGATGCTGATACCGTCGACATCCTTATAGAAGCTCTGGAATTTGGGAGCCGTGACATCGGCGATCACCAGGGTGAGGATATAGCAGATTATCGCGGCGAAGAAGCCCCAGCCGGCGCTGCCGCCGGTGGCGAAGTACACCACGCCTCCGATAAAGGCGTAGTGCCAGTAGTTCCAGAGGTCGATGTTGACGGTGCGCGTGCCCTTGCACAGCAGCAGCACGATGTTGACCAGCAGGCACACGGGGATGATGAACGCTCCCACGGCTGTGTTGTAGGCCACGGCGGCGGCTGCGGGCCAGCCCATGTCGAATACCTGCAGCTGCAGGTCGTAGATCTCGGTCACGGCCTTGAGCGGGTCGGTCATCGAGGTGGTGAGCAAGGCGGTGACGATGCCCAGGCCGATGAATCCGACGCCCACCTTGAGACCGCTCATCAGTGACTTGCTGAAGCTGAGCTTGATGCACAGGCCGAGGATCGTGAATATGATAGGCATCATCACCGCCGCACCCAGGGCGATGATGTATGCGAATACTGATGCGGCTATTTCCATTATTTAGGCTGCTTACCGATGTAGGCGAGAATACCACCGTCGACGTAGAGCACGTGGCCGTTGACAAAGTTACTGGCGTCCGAGGCCAGGAACACGGCCGGACCCATCAGGTCTTCGGGTGTGCCCCAGCGGGCTGCCGGTGTCTTGGAGATGATGAACTGGTCGAAGGGGTGGCGGCTGCCGTCGGGCTGTATCTCGCGCAGCGGGGCGGTCTGCTCTGTGGCGATGTAGCCCGGGCCGATGCCGTTGCACTGGATGTTGTGCTCGCCGTATTCCGAGCAGATGTTGCGTGTGAGCATCTTCAGACCGCCCTTGGCAGCGGCGTAGGCGCTCACTGTCTCGCGACCGAGCTCGCTCATCATCGAGCATACGTTGATGATCTTGCCATGGCCTTTCTTGATCATGCCGGGGATCACGGCCTTTGAGCAGATGAAGGGGCCTGTGAGGTCCACGTCGATGACGCGGCGCCATTCTTCTACGGTCATCTCGGTCATGGGTATGCGCTTGATGATGCCGGCGTTGTTGACAAGGATGTCGATAGTGCCCACCTCGGCTTCGATCTGTGCGATCATGGCCTTGACGTCGTCTTCGTTGGTCACGTCGCATACATATCCTTTAGCGTCGATGCCGAGCTCCTTGTAGGCGGCCATACCGCGGTCTACGGTCGACTGGCGTGAGCAGTTGAACACTATCTTTGCACCTGCTTCGGCGAATGCCTGTGCGATCGCCAGACCGATGCCGTATGCGGCTCCCGTCACGAGAGCTACTTTTCCCTCTAATGAAAAATTTACCATGGATATTATCTTTTTATTGTTTGATTGCTGCTTTACAGATGTTTTTCAGGCCCAGGTAAGGCCATTGTTATGGTATCTAACTGCAAAGATATGGATTATCAATCAAAATACAAAAATTAATTTCCACATCGAATTTTCATCGTCGCATCCGCTTTTTGTTTCGGAGCTCTCAGTCGCCCGCTTTATTTATTGACTATCGGGATTTTTTAGTATCTTTGCGCATCAAAGCACCCGTATTCATCAATGAATTTATGGTAACTATTGCAATTATCCTATGTGCGATAGGATTGCTCACCCTACCAATGGGTAGATTGTATATGATGTATCAGTCTCGCAAGGCCGGCAGCCGGTTTGCAAACGCTGATTACACAAGGCGTTATAAAAATATACTGAGGGTGGTGAGCCTGGTGCTCTGCGCCTTAGCCATCTTGATACTCCACAATATTACCCCTGAGTAATAGGGTGGTAGTCTTCAGGCTACGGGGTTTAGTAGCAGGTACATGGCGGCATGCGACATCAGCAGTAGCACCAGCAGTATCCAGGTGAGGTAGCTGCGCGAGGGGTAGGTGAGATAGGCGCACACGCCCGTGGCGATGACGTAGGCCGGATAAAACCACAGCAGATAGCGCGGTGTGCCGGCATCCGGCATATCAGACGCTGACAGTGGCAGCACCAGCGCCGGTGTCATTGCCAGTATGATGATGGCGGTGACCCACCAGGGTGTCTTCTCTTTGTTCATTTCTCAGTGCGTTTGGTTTCGAGATAGGCTTTCACGGTCTCGGCGATGCCGCGGTCGAGCGGGTATTCGCACCTGAATCCGAAGTCGGCTACCGCGTCGCTCACATCACAGCGCCAGTTGCGCTGCTTCATTATCTTGAATTTGTCGCGGTTGAGGGTGGAGGGCTTCATGCGTATGGCTCCTATCTTCTCGGCCACGTATGAGGTGAGGTAGACGGCCCACATCGGCAGCCTGACGGGTATCACCCATCTGTCGCCCAGGGCGTGGGCCACGATCTTGCGGAATTCGCCCTGGGTATAGGCCCGCGGCTCGCTGATGATGTATTTCCTGTGTGTCACACCGGCCTTGAGGGCGTCGAACATCGCGCCCACGAGATCGCTGACATATATGAATGTGAGGTATTGTGTCTTGTAGCCTACGGCGAAGTCAAAATGCCTGTCGATCGATTCTATCATCATCAGATAGTCCTGCTCGTGTGGACCGTAGACTCCCGTGGGCCTGAATATCACCCAGGGGATGTCGGGATGACTCTCGAGATAGGTCTCGGTCTTGATCTTCGACAGGCCGTAGCGGGTGTTGGGTCGGGCGGGTGTGGAGGAGTCGAGCGGAGCACCGCTCTTTTCGTTGACGGGTCCGAGGGCGCTGAGCGAACTCATATACAGGAATCTCTCTGGCATCTTGTCTAAGTCGGACAGCACCTCAAGAAAATTCTTCACGTAGGTGTAGTTGATGCGGTTGAAATCCTGGAAGTTGGCGCATTTGGTGGCACCGAGGTTCCAGATTATGTAGTCCCAGCGGCCGCTCTCCGGGCAGCCTTCTGTCAGGGCCTTGTGGATCTGTGAGGGGTCATCGTAATCAAAGGTGATGAAATGTATATCCTTACCGGTGAGATAACGGCGTGAGGTCGAGCTCCTGACACCGGCCCAGGTGTCGTAGCCACGCTTTAGTCCCTCGCTCACTATATGTCCGCCGATAAAGCCTCCGGCGCCGATCACAAGCAGTGTTTTCATTGTCTGATGCAGTTATTCTGCAAAAGTAATCAAAATATCCCGAACCGCAAGCCAAAATCCCTCGGGATAAACACCCGACCCCTCAATCCCCCCGGACGTAAGTCGTTCGCCGGCAGTCAGCTCTTCGAGCCAGAAACGATAGATTTCATCACGCTCACCGGGATAACGCGCGTCAAAGTCTGCAATCGCCTTCATGGCCTCTTCTTTGTTTAGAAACAGATATTCGTCTGACTGCCATACTTTAAATCGAAGAATTCGACCGCGACTCCAACACCTTTTTCCATTGAATTTTATTATCTTGAGTCGATATATCATATCAAAAATCAGTTTTCAGAAAATCGCGCAGATGAATGTGGTTGATGCCGGGATATTCTTTCACAGGGCCATGGATGTCCTCCATTGTCACGACATATTTCGGATAATTATCCCTTATGGCTTGAAGATTGCCAAATTCTCGCTTCATGGTTTCAGGAGTAGAGAGTTTGTAGGCACACTGAAAATATATTACCTGATTTCCCTTTTTTGCAACGAAGTCGATTTCGCCGGACGGAAGAACGCCGACGTAAACATCAAAGTTTTGAATGAGAAGGTGATTGCGTACCACGTTCTCCATTATCTTTTCTATACTACCGAAAACTTCAGGCATTTCGTTTGTTATGCAACTTCGAAGACCATGATCGCTGAAATAATACTTTTCAATCAGTTCGAATATGCGTTTGCCATGTATATCATAGCGCGCTACAGGATCAACGATAAGAGCGCTGGTTATAGCTTTTATATATTTAGTCGCTATATCATTAGTGACTTTAGAGCCTTGGGATTTAAGATATTTTACGATACTGTTGACCGACATCAACTGCCCGGCATTATCGGCAAGAAAGAGTAATAAGTTTTCGAGGAACTTGAAATTACGAATCTGTTCACGCGCAACGATATCCTTTAAGACGATGGTGTTGCATACCCCTTGAAGATATGCCTTGATTTCCGGAACCTCATCAAATTTATATTTGGCAAGGCCAGGCATACCCCCAAATTGTAAATATCTTATCAATGATTCATGACTGTCAATGATATTGTGGAAAGTAAGGAACTCCCTGTAGCTTAGGCTCCTCACTGGAATTTCTATATATCTTCCCGAAAACTTAGTAGCAATCTCCGATGAAAACATATAGGCGTTGCTTCCGGTTACGATTATCTGGCAACGGTCTTCAGCATAAAGGCTTCGCAATGCTATTTCGTAGCCGTCAATATCCTGCACCTCGTCAATGAGGAGGTAGTTATCGTCTCCTTCAGGTAATTTCTCCACAACCTGGGCGTAAAGATCATCGGCTGTCTTTATAAAGTTGTAACTGTCAAAATCCTTATCGATGAACAGCACATTAGCATCCGGCTTGTTCTTAGACAACCAGTTATCTATAGATTTAAGGAGAAAACTCTTACCCACACGTCTTTGCCCGACCAGAACGAGAATCATGCCTCGATTAAGTTGACGGGTGATACGATTGATATAAATATGCCGTTCGATAATCTTCATATCCTGTTCAATGAAATAGTAGACGCAAAGCTACCGTCTATAGTCGAAAGAATCAAGAAAATCAGCAAATATTTAGAGTATAACCGGAAAGATTGTGTTAATTTTGACTAAAAAGAAAACGCTTTCAGTGCGGCTTCGTGTTTCTTGACGAGACGGGTGTAGCCCATGAGACGGCCTCGTTCGAGATTGTGGTGAAGGTCGTTAAGTTCGGCGAGTAGCTCCTTGGTTATTTTGATGCCGGAGCCGTCGGCAATCACCGAGTCGCAATCGCAATAAGGGGCAGAGTGCAGTTTGGCCGTCATCGACAAAATCCTCGACCTCATCAGCAGGAAAGATACGCTGACAGCAGATACAGCCGCACTCGTTGCCGATGAGTAAGCTATTTGAAGTATTTTCAACCGTCGCTGAGGCATAACCGTTCTTGAAGAAAAGCGGCTTGATTGAAAACGGCTTGATAACCATCTCGCCTGATTTGTCTATGCACCCCCAGAGTTCCTCCAGCTCTACAGTTGCCAAATCTTCTTTAAATTCAAAAGCGCTACTATATCTTGGCAAAGAAATCCATTCTCCGTCCATTTCCCGAATAAAAAATCTCTGCTCCTCGGCCCCTCTGCGTGCGATCCGGGATTGGGGCAGATGTCACGCAGATTTTTTGTGGGGGTCACACGCAGAGGTGCGGAGGTGCAGAGAAGTATTTGCTACACAATTATTTAATTCAGTGATATATGGCATTGTTGAATGGTTTTGTGGATGAGGGCGTTGTGAAAGAATCAGAGATTCGCACATAATAAAATCCTGCGTTTCAATCTGCCTCCATCCCGCGACGGCTCGGATGAGCCTCACAATCCCGCCTTCGGAATCCATCTCCATCCATTTCCCGAATAAAAAATCTCTGCTCCTCGGCCCCTCTGCGTGCGATCCGGG
>CAZBWZ010000065.1:0-1737 GCA_964495725.1 uncultured Bacteroides sp. | reverse complement strand
ATTGGGGCAGATGTCACGCAGATTCTTTGTGGGGTCGGATGGAGCCGAATGTGTAACTCCACCTTCAGGGGGTTGGAGGGCCTATTGTCAAGCGCCCTGTCGGCTTGTGGCTGACAGGGCGCTCCTGAATTCAATAAGGGTACGTGTCGTATTGGATATGCTACCTCACGGCGATCTTGTAGGTTTTAGATCCGAGGCGCAGCAGATACACACCGTGTGCCAGACCGGTGGTGCTGATGGTCAGCGAACCGTCCTGGGTGGGCTGCTGTACCAGCACCCTGCCCTGCATGTCACACAGAGTGGCCTCCATATCAGGTGCGCCGGTGATGATGATACCGTCGGCTGTAACGTTTACTTTGGCTTGTGCCACGGCATCGGTGATACCGACCACATCACGCCACCATCCCGGACGATGATTCTCATCAGAGTAGATCACTTCTCCGTCCGCGTTCACCACCTCATAAAGATATGAATTATAGTATGAATCCGGAGTTTCAAAAGTACTTGATAACGAAATTCCTAAGATACTGCAACCTCTAATATACGCCTCGCGTTTACCGCTGCCTGTCAGTCCTATTCCCTCGATTACGCGATACTCATCACCATAATAATCCTCATCAAGGATAAAGCACCTGTGTTCGCCGTCAGCGAGTGTAACTGTCGATTCATCAATAGTACCATAGTGTGAGAAATTATGGCCATCCATGGCATTGAAATCATAAAGCAGCCCCTGATCGTTCAGACAATTTCTCAAATATATTCCCAGCTGACTGGGATAATCTTCCCATGATATATAATCCCAGAAATCTTCATTGGGGTAGAAATATACCTTTCCGGCATCTGTATCCTCTCTCAGATAATACATCGTATTATTGTATTCAGGACTATTATAATATTCATTAAGATCCTCATCATAGCAATACGTGTTGAGCTTCATATATGTCTCGCCATTGATAGTCTCATAGCCTTCCAGCCTGGTTTCCTTGACGCGCTCTATTGGCCGTCCAGGATTATGGGTCGGGTATGCAATCCTTGTCCAGTCTACAAGCGAGTACTTCCATGTCTTGCCCTGCTCAAGCATCGGCTTGTATTCACCGCTGCGACTCTTCTGCTGGATCTTATTGAGCTGTATTTTATCATTCTGGCCGAAGCTTTCTATACCGGCGAGCTCCGGTATAACATGAGCAGTGGAGTCCTCTACGATTTCCGAAATCTTGAGATCGGAATGGCTTACCGTCACAGAGTGATTTATCACTCCACAGAGTCCCGTAGCCGTGGCTATGAAATAGGATATAGCCAATAGAAGGGGCTTTAAATAGTTAGACTTCATATTTTTAAGTTTTATATTGTTTTTTTTATGATCTCAACTAATATTAGGCGCAGAAATGGTGCATATACTTTTTTACCAATTGAGGTCGAGGAGACCTACGTATTCGGTTTCACCAATAAAGATGTGAAGTAGCAGATCACCGGTGATGTCAGGAAGGCAAAAGCTGTAAGTCGGCGATATAATGGCCATGCTTTCAAAATAACATTCCTCATCCTCACAGTCTGTAACGGTAACGTGGGCCATCACATTTTGTGTGGACGTGATGGTAATCTGATCTCTGTCTACTGTAGCACTCAGCTGTAGCAACGGAGGTACAGTAGGCTTGGATGGCCCGGTGGTGTCTTTTTTTGGTGTTATAGCTCACTCACAAAGTAAATGTGCATTTTTGAATGATTGAAAATTTAGTG
>CAZBWZ010000064.1:0-12827 GCA_964495725.1 uncultured Bacteroides sp. | reverse complement strand
TTAATTCAAGCCAGATAATCTCATCAACCACCCAATAAAATTGTCATGTACTGTAGCCTCCCGCACTTGTCTCTCCATTAGGATGGATATCTGCGACAGGTGACAGATCCGCTGCCACACGGCCATCGTTATCCCCTCCGGGGGTGTAGTCTAAGATCGTCACTTCCTTGTCTGCCAGCATGGCATCTGTCCAGACAGTGGCTTCGCCTTCGCGTGAGCGCACGGGATGGTCGAGATCGTAGGTGGCTCCGATCTTGGTGGGATAATACTGTTCGTTGACATAGAGCACGACATCCTGCATATACGAGGGGATATCGAAATGGATGGTCTGGGTGCCGCACACTCCCTGACAGTAGGCAAAGGAATAATACTTACCGTTTTCCATAGCGATGACCTCGACATTGACGGGTTTGCTCGACTTCACAGTGACCTGGCCATGTTTAGCCATATTGAACATATTGCCTTCGCCCGGGAGGCCATACTTTTCGACGAATGATTTCACGTAGTTTTCATTCATCTGGTCGGCGAGGGAGATGTCTTCAGAACAGCCGGTAAAGGCCGGCACAGACGCTCCCAAGAGCACCAGACCGAGTAGATTAAGTTTTTTCATAATGATTATTATGGTATGTTGTTTGGTTGCAGATTTATGTGAATCAAGGGACGAATAAGGAATAACGCGCTGTAATTCATTCCCAATCCTTTACAAAATATGCCCAAAATTAAAAATAATTTCGGGCATTTTAAATTCCTTAACCTTATTTAACACACCTACATCAGATTTATGCCAGCCTTGGCGAGCTCCTCAACCTGCGCGGGGGGCCATATCGACGCCTGCACCTCGCCGATATGGGCTTTTTGCAGCAGCAGCATACACAGGCGGCTCTGGCCTATGCCGCCGCCGATCGAGAGCGGCAGCTCGCCAGAGAGGAGCGCCTTATGAAAGCGCATCGAGGCGCGCTCGGGGCATCCGGCGATGTCGAGCTGACGCAGCATGGCCTCGGCGTCGACACGTATGCCCATCGACGAGAGCTCAAACGGAGTCTCCAGCACGGTGTTCCACACCACAATGTCGCCGTTGAGGCCGCGGTATCCGTCTTCGTTCCCACTCGACCAGTCATCATAGTCGGGCGCACGTCCGTCGTGAGGCTTGCCGTCGCTCAGGGCGGCTCCTATACCTATTATAAATACGGCTCCGTATTTTCGCGCCACCTCGGCCTCACGTTCCTTGGGCGAGAGCGATGGATACTCCCGTGCCAGCTCCTCGGCATGACAGAAGGTGATTGTCGCGGGCAGCGTGGGTGTGATATGCGGAAAGCGCTCAAACACCATGGCCTCTGTACGGCGCACGGCGCCATATATCTGCTCCACGGTCTGTTTCAGGTAGGCGAGATTGCGGTCGGCCGCCGTGATGCTCTTTTCCCAGTCCCACTGGTCTACATATAATGAGTGCAGGTTGTCGAGCTCCTCGTCGGCGCGGATGGCATTCATATCGGTGTACAGGCCGTAGCCGGGAGCGATGGCATAGTCGGCGAGCTTCATTCTCTTCCATTTGGCGAGCGAGTGTACCACCTCGGCGTGTGTGCCGCCCAGTGCCTTGATGTCGAAGCCCACGGGCCGCTCCACTCCGTTGAGGTCGTCGTTTATGCCGGTGCCTGACAGCACGAAGAGCGGGGCTGTCACGCGACGCAGTCCCAAGGCATGAGCCAGCTGCTCCTGAAATGTGTCCTTGATTTCCTTGATCGCCACCTCAGTGGTCTCGGCCAGCAGTTTTTGTTTATAGCGTTTCGGTATTATCAGAGCCATAATATTTACATATTGCAATTAAAACACTGCAAATATAATCATAATGCACGGAATACCAAAATTTCTGCGACAATATTTACCGCACACAGAACCAACAGGCAAATACGCGCCTTATCACGCAGAGGGGCGGAGGAGAAGAGCTTTGGTTGCGGTAAGGGGTTATCAACAAATGAATCAGGCATGACTATCCAGCGAGGCCTTGGCCGCGGGTTTCGCGCGTTTCTTTTCGTTTTCGCGTGTGATAAACTCGCCATGGGCGCGCGTCTGAGTGAGCCACCAGCCCCCTAAAGGGGGAGCTGCTATGAGGGTGTCATTGACGAGACATCTCCGGGATTGGAAAGGATTCCGTAGGCAGAGCCTACAAATCCTGCCTTCGGAGCCCTTCCCCATCCCAAAGTCTCACGCAGAGGGGCGGAGGAGAAGAGCTTTGGTTGCGGTAAGGGGTTATCAACTTTTTTATGGAAATACTATTAGATATTGGTGGATTGGGACAGTTGTATCGTAAATAAACGTTTGTGAGAAATAATAAGTACATTTGCAACACCAAAGCGATATTGACTATAGGCTCAATGCCAACACTATAAAAAGGGAAACAACAAGGTCGTGCATTTCGCTGCACGACCTCGTTGTTTTTAAGATAATGGTGATGAGATTTGCCATCGGCGGCTCTTCAATGTCATTCGCGTACTAAACAGATGGCACGCGGGATTTTTTCTGAGTACTTCAAAGGTGCTTGATCCTTTCAATTATACATCTAAAAAAGAGACTGCCTGACTTTGATGTTAGACAGCCCCTCCATAGTATAATCTGAATAATTATTATTTATTCCTCAGGCACATTAATTATAAGAGATGAGTTAGAAACCGTATTATACCATGTATTCCAATTACTCTTATCTTCATTCCAGTCTGCAAAGCCAGTATACACATCACTTATCCTTGTCTTCTCGGTGGGCCAGCCTATCTTAGGATCCACACACATCATCTGAGGTGCCGAACTGCTATCTCCAGCTTTCGGCAATCCTATCACGAGATATTTAGTGCGGTGTTCATCCATCTCCTTTATTAAGGACCAACCAAACTTTGTACGAGTTTCGTCATTCAATGTAATCTCACCGTTATCGTCACGAATAACATGGAAATTACTGAAACTTGGAGCTTTTGTTGTCGTCTCATTTCCCACAGAGTGTACTACGAATGTTATACTTTCTGCGGGTTGCAGTGTCTGACCTGGAGTTGTATTGACCATCCTGTTTGTCGGGACTCCAAACCAATCGTGAATTTCCTTACCGATGATAAACACACCCTCATACTTGGCTTGTGTGATTTCCATCTTGTCAATATCGGAGGTCATCTTTCCTTTTAACGAACTATAGTCAAACGGCTCCATTACGTCTCCCTCCCAGGCAATATATACGGGCAATACACCTCCCGCAGCACGTGGGGTAACCGTTACCTCATAACGATATGGGAATTTATTTCCTATATCATGGGGGCAAATTCCATTGGTAAACAAGTCATCATCAGTATCTTTAACAATTTCAGTGTAGTCGAATACTACATCATTGAAATCCCAATCTCCGATTCCTCCAAGATCTTCCGCCATAATACGCCACTTGTATGAAGTGCCACCGGAAGTATAAACTACCTTTCCGAGATAAGATTTCTCCGGATAAAATTCAATAATGTAGACATCCGGCTTCTGAGGTCTTGGGGCAGCATTTGATTCAGGGCTCGCAAACATACCGTACACAGTAGCATAGCGAGTTGTGCCATCTGTCAACTTGACAGGAATCTTATCATAAAACAGACAAGAGCAGTAAGATTCGCAGTCTGTTTGGAACTGATCATCCCAATAATGGAATTGAAAATAATTCCTGTTGTACATTCCTCTTGTGAAAGCAACAAAATCATCATCATTTCTATCGTAATCAGCACCACGTATAGTCCAATAGGATATACCTCTGCCATACTCATAAGACCGACCGTTAATCCTGTATGTGGTCACATTCCAGGTATTTCCAGCTTGAGTCGATGGCATTGCAGTGCCATTACCATTACACGAGATACCGTAATTTGCATTATCATATGGCAACGGCAATCTTGATTCATGATCGATCTGATAACTACTAGAAAACGGCACTACACCGATGATATGATCGGGACGATTGTCATCGGCTTTGTCTCCGGTATTTGTATCCCTGATATATAAAGCAGCCACATCAATATCACCAAGTATGTAATCATGCTTTTCGGTATCGTATTCTGGCGCACGATACAGATCGCAATTAGGCATAAGAGGCTGGTCTTTAGAATCTTTTAGAAGATATTCACTAAACCAGGGATTATCAATTATATCTCTGATCCATGGATTATCATCGGTCCTGAAAGATACTGTTTGCTTATCGTTCGCATCTTCACTGAAAGTCAATGTATGTCGCCAGGCATCGTTCTCATCACCAACAGTAAACGAACGACTACCTACAGAAGGATTGTCTACATCAAAAGTACCATTAGCATCACAGAGATATTCTACACCGTTTACCTCAACTATGAGTTGGCTTACAGTCTTAGGTATTGTGACAGGGATTGCATTTGTACCTTGATAGTTTGCGAGGTCAGCGAAAATATATCGCACACCCTCGATCTCAGCGTATACACGCACAGTGACTGGTTTTTCCGACTTGAGTTGGAGTCCGGCCTTAGTGGCCATACTCCAGTCGTGGTTGGGATCAGGCACACCGAATTCCTTGATAAAGGCGACGGCGTAATCGTTGGTCGGGTCACTTGCGACGTTAAAGTGGTCGTCAGAACATGATACAAGTGATGTTCCGGCGCTCACTGCAAGTGCCACTCCCAGCAAATTAAATTTTTTCATTGGGATAAATTAGTTATTATTTATGGTTTAATTGATTTATTGTCGGGATAATATTAGATTTCTGCAACAAAGATGGATTCTCAAGTAGGACCTTGTATATGTCCTGTGGACGTTAACGATACACTTCTTATAGTATAGATAAAGAAAGTAACCGGCATGAATATTCCCGCACTTCACAAACATCATGATGATAAGGAATATTGTCCGCAAAAGTATCTTAAATTATTGTATTTACAAATACTTTAACATAAAAAACACAAAAAACGCCTGTGTATTACAGCCCGGTGTCAATCTCATTACCGTTTAAAGACTACCCTGTCACAACTATCTCACGACAATATAGAAGACGCCAGCGAGTACGTCATCGGGAGCCTCGCAGAGGCGGGTTGTCTCCGACGCTCTCGCTGATGTCACCACGATTGCCTCAGATTAAAGTCTTCCGACCGCTCGAGCCCCACGACCCAATAAAGGGGGAGCTACTATGAGGATGTCATTGACGAGACATGCCCGGGATAGGAAAGGATTCCGTAGGCAGAGCCTACAAATCCTGACTTCGGAGCCCTTCCCCATCCCAAAGTCTCACGCAGAGGGGCGGAGGAGAAGAGCTTTGGTTGCGGTAAGGGGTTATCAACAAATGAATCAGGCATGACTATCCAGCGAGGCCATGGCCTCGGGTTTCGCGCGTTTCTTTTCGTTTTCGCGTGTGACCTTCTTAATAAAAAATCTCTGCTCCTCTGCCCCTCTGCGTGAGACCTTGGGATGGCTAAAATTCGATGTCGTAAAATGTCTTTTGCGCGAGGCGGTCGAGCGGATAGGTCGAGATGATGTCGAAGATGGCCAGGGCCGTCCCCGGTTTGTCGTAGGGGTTATCGCACGCCGCGGCCACCGCCCTGAACTCAGGCGACAGCACCTTGCGCAGCCCCGCCACTATCGAGGCCGTGTCATCGGCGCAGTCCAACACCGACGCAGCGTGGGCGCGGCCCTTCTGCCGGTCACCGATATTCAGCGTCGGGATGCCGGCCGACGGCGACTCTATGATACCGCTCGATGAATTGCCAGCCACAGCTGCCGCGTAATGCATCAGCGACAGATAGCGCCGCAGCCCCACCGACTCGAAGCCGTGACACCGCCCGGGATGCCGGGCGCAATAACCCTTGATGGCCATGGCTATCGAGTCACCCCCCTGATCGGAGTTGGGATAGGTGAACACCACAGGTTGCTGAGGAAAAAAATCGAGGGCGGCCATGAAGTCGCCGATCAGCTCATCGGCTGAGCGCCGGCCCAGAGTGACCGGATGATATGTGCACAGCAGCGGCGGCACCGACAGATCAAGCCCGAGCTCACGCTCAAGCTCGGCCCGAGACAGCAGTGGTATCTCCTTGATATTCTCCACGCCGGGCGACCCCACGCAGAACACCCGCCCGGGATCCTCGCCCAACTGTATGATACGGTGGCGGTAGGCATCCGTAGAAGCGAAATGCAGACTCGCCATCTTGGTGATACTGTGGCGTATGCTATCGTCCACCGCACCCTGCGTGATCTCGCCGCCGTGGATATGGGCGATCGGTATGCGCAGCATCATCGCCACCGTGGCGGCCACAAGCATCTCATAGCGGTCGCCGAGTATCACCACCAGATCGGGCCGCAGCGTGGCGAAAGCCTCGTTGATGCCCTGCATCTCGTCCGACATCGAATCCACCACACCGGCGGCGTCATCCGTGGGCTTGTGCATCCACACCTTGCAGTCTATCGTGAATCCGTCGCGCTCTATCTCGCGGTAGGTGAGCCCGTACTCCGGCAACAGGTGCATATTGGTGGCGATCACCTGCAGCCGGCAGTCAGGGCTGTCGGCCACAAGCCGCATCAGCCGGCTCAGCAAGCCGTATTCGGCACGTGTGCCGGTAACGAAGCATATCTTTCTCATATCTCAATCTCTTGGTCGGGGTGGGAATCACGGGTAGCCTCCGCGCCGCTGTAATTTTCCGCAAAATTAATCAAAATCCCCCACCCCCGCAAATATCGAGGGGCGGACCTCGCGGTCCGCCCCTGCCAAAGTCATTTATAAAAGACCGTTATTTTGCAGGCTGAGTCACAAGATCGTCATGCACACCTTCTGCGTTGCTGCCAAACCATACGGTGTTGCGGTCTTGCACCCATGAAGAGAATTTCTCGTAGGCATCGCCTATGTCGACAGTCTCACGCGGCCAGCACCATGAGTTGGTAGCAAGAATCAGCTGCGGCACCATTGCATTGGCCGTGCCGTACTTCGGGTCGTTGTTGACCTGATATATATCAGGGTCAGCATCAATCAAAGCCTTGATTTCCGCTGTCATAAGCGAGGGATTCTCCACATCCAGCGTCAGCTTGTCGTCAAGGATGTTATTCTTATCCACAAGTACCCAGAATCCGCCAATGGTAGAATTCTGTCCCATATCAACGTTGTAGTGTGTGCTGATCTGGAACGGCTGTGTCTGATAACTCAAATCATATTTGATTTTTGCCTGATTTGTGCCCCAACCTATTGAAGTAGTTTCACCGGTATTAAAAATCTCATAGTCAGACTGACCGAGCCACTTATGTATTTCCTGTCCCACAAAGAATGTATTGTTCCTTGTATCGGTAAACATCAGGTAAAGCGGGTAGATACCGCCGGCAGCCTGAGGACCCACATGTATATACTGTGCATCATTTCCATATTGATTCACATCAATATCGACAACAAGGTCATTGAAGTCATTGTCTTCAGTGCTTCCGAGGTCCTCGGCTGCAAGACGCCATCTAAAGGGAACACCTGTACCATACACAACGGGTTCCGCGATAAACACCATATCATTATAAATTTGATCTCCGTCAAGATCCACCATGATTACTTGCTGTTCATACTTATTATGTTTCCCATTGTAGTCAACATAAGATGAATGACGATAGGTGGTCTTTACCCTTGATTTATCAGTAGTAGTAACAATGGCACCGTTATCCAAATCACGGACGTAATAAGCGAACTCAGTGCCGGTTTCATCGGTATCACTATCTTCACCAGGTATATTTACCCTATAAAGTCCACCAATTGTATAGGCCATATGATCCACAATCGAATTTTGCAATCCAGCCCGCAGAATTTCGTTTGCGCCTGTTCCACCTTTACAGCTGTCGTAGAAATCAATTCTGAATTTTCCTTCGCCCAATTTTTTCACAGACGGTCTGGCATTTTCTTTAAACCTGATTTCATGAACCGCCATAAATTCCTTGATGAAATCCAGACTGGCGAATTGAGCCTTAACATCAGCGGGCTGCGCATCAATCCATGCATTGATATAGTCATTCCACTGATTATAGAATTTATATGGATTTTCTTCTTCGTAAGGCTCAAGTATGGCATCGGCGAACTGACTGTCACCGGCATACATATCCTGTGGCACAGGCATATTATATTTCTCCTGTGCGTTTGCATACGCTTCTATCTGAGCTCTGAACTGGGCGACATTCAGGATATTCCTGAATTCGGCAAAATCACTCACGCCGAGTGCCTGCGAAGAAATAACGCCACCGTAGCCACCGTCTATGCCATTGTCCCAGCCGGATGTGGCATTATAGTCGATCGTAATGTCATGACCCCATCGGTTAAAAGAATCGCTAGGCACTCGGGAATCTACTTCGCCCGTATTCTCGTTATCAAAGTTGTACATAAGCGGCACCAACATAAACTCTGTTGATTCCCCCAGGAATGTACTATTGCCGAACATTTTACCCATCTCATATCTTTTTCCTTCCCCTGACTTTAAATTTATCGGAAAGATATATTCACGAGTGTGACGACTTGTATATTCCTCATTGGCATAACCGGTGTAATTGGAGGCTTCATCAAGCACATACTGCTTCATCTCACTACCAAGCATATTGTAATCATGGGCCGGACGAAGGTTTGCTTCTACATCTTCCGAATTATATTTAGTCGCGTCAATATAACCATTTATTGATGAGTTGACTTGGTATTCCAGGACACGATATTTTGAGCTATTCAACTCAATTTTTGTGTCGGTACCCTCATTGCCGCGTGACTGGCGGAAGCAGTCGATTGACACCAGGTCGCCGAGACGGGCGGTGTATGCGCGGTTATTGGCGATCACGCTCACATAGTTGACATCGCGGGGGATATCAAAGGTGATGGTCTTCTCACCATTCACACCGAAAGCCTTGGCAAAGAAATAGTTCACACCCTCGACGGTGCTCACCACAGTGATATCGGTGGGCTTGTCGGTGCGCACGGTGACAGAGCCGAGTTTTGCCATATTGAAATCATGACCGGCCTGTGGCACACCGTATTTTTCGATAAATGACTTGTAATAGTCATTGGCCACATCAGACGACACATCAATGACGTCTTCGCTACAGCCGGTGACGGTAATGACACCGGTAGCAGTAAAAGCCAAGATAAAGGCCTTTTTAAGTTTTTTCATCAGTTATTATTTTGATTAGGGATTTGACGCAAAATTAATCTATATTTGATTAAGTACAAATTTTTTAACATAAAAAAACACAAAAAACGCCTGCGTATTACAGCCCGGTGTCAATCTCATTACCGTTTAAAGACTACCCTGTTACATCCATCTACAGGCCACATAGAAGACTCCAGCTTAAAGTCTTCCGACCTATAGAGAGCCCCCCGGCCCCCTGAAGGGGGAGCTGCTCTGAGGGTGTCATTGACCGGACAGGCCCGGGATAGGAAAGGATTCCGTAGGCAGATCCTTAGGCTCTGAAGAGCCGCCGCCGGATCTAAGCAGGATATCACGCAGGATTTTTTGCGAGGCCCTGGCCTCGGTTTTTGAGCGTTTCTTATCGTTTTCGCGTGTGATAATTCGCCATGGCGGATCGTCTGAGTGAGCACCAGCCACCTGAAGGTCGGTTGTAAATATCGATACACTAAGCACATCTGGAAGAGAGCCGGCGAGTACGTCACCGGGAGCCTCGGAGAGGCGGGTTGTCAGAAACCCCAGGTGTAGCGCAGCGGAACCTGGGGTTGAGAGCCAATAAGGCAGAGGAGCCTCGGAGAGGCGATATTGTGGTCATTACCATGCAGATACAACCCAGACTATACTATAGTCTATACCACAATATCGCGTCTCCGACGCTCAGCGTGTTGAGCAGGATCTATACCCCACGTTCCGCTTCGCTACACGTGGGGTTACCCACAACCCGCGTCTCCGACGCTCCCGCTGATGTCACCACGATTGCCTCAGCTTAAAGTCTTCCCCCCTATAGAGCCCTCTGCTCCTCTGCTCCTCTGCGTGAGACCCCGGCTGCGCTACACGTGGGGTTACCCACAACCCGCGTCTCCGACGCTCCCGCCGGCGGCATCGGCGGGCTTGTGCATCCACACCTTGCAGTCTATCGTGAATCCGTCGCGCTCTATCTCGCGGTAGGTGAGCCCGTACTCCGGCAACAGGTGCATATTGGTGGCGATCACCTGCAGCCGGCAGTCAGGGCTGTCGGCCACAAGCCGCATCAGCCGGCTCAGCAAGCCGTATTCGGCACGTGTGCCGGTAACGAAGCATATCTTTCTCATATCTCAATCTCTTGGTCGGGGTGGTAATCACGGATAGCCTCCGCGCCGCTGTTATTTTCCGCAAGATTAATCAAAATCCCCGCCCCCCGCAAATATCGAGGGGCGGACCGTATGGGCCGCCCCTTTTGTTTATGACATGGATATTCTGATTAATCAGGTTTCTTCCTTGTAATCTTACTTGTGTTCACGCCCTCTGCTTCACTGCCATACCACACGGTGTTACGATCAGACACCCATGAGGAGAATTTTTCGTATGCATCGCCTATATCCTCTCTCTCCCGGGGCCAACACCAGCTGTTGGTTACAAGTATCATCTGCGGCACTAACGCATTGTTCTCACCATATTTCGGGTCGTTGTTAACCTGATATATACCAGGGTCAGCATCAATCAAAGCCTTGATTTCAGGTGTCATCAAAGAGGGATTTACTACATTCAGGTTCAATTTATCAGCAAGCGTGTTGTTTTTGTCAACCAACACCCAGAATCCTCCGAGCGTACACATGTCGCCCATATCTTTGTTGTACCATGTACTTATCTGGAATTGATGCTCCTGCTCCATTAAATCATATTTTATTTTCGCAGGGTAAACGGTTTCCCTTACATCTACTTCACCGGTATTATAGATATCGTATGTCGACTGACCTAACCAATGATGGATTTCTTTGCCGACAAAAAAAGTATTGCCTTTAGTATCATTAAACATCAAGTAAAGGGGATAAATACCACCGGCTGCATACGGTGTCACGCTGATTTCCTGAGCATCATTTCCTTTTTGGTGGATATTTACATCAACTACCAAATCATTGAAGTCTTTGTCGTCTGTACTGCCAAGGTCCTCAGACGCGATACGCCATGAAAATGGCTCGGAATCTCCATATACAGTATGGTGTGGAATAAATACAAAATCATTGTATTTGCCGTCATTGTCAAAATCCACCATGAATATCTGGGATTCATTGCCGGTATGCACTCCGTTGTATTCAGTGCACGATGAATGACGGTGAGTGGTCTTTACTCTTTCTTTGTCTGTCGTGGTTACAATAGTACCGTCAGGATCATTAAGATCGCGGATATAGTATGCGAACTCTGTGCCTGTACCATACTCAATATTATCCTCACCTACAAGATTGCACCTTAAAGATGAGTTCACCCAATAGGTCATATCGGGATCATAGCTACTAATCTCGTTGAAATTTACTCCGGCTCCGGTGTTGGACAATTGACTGTCAAAAAATTCAATCTTAAATTTCCCGGGCTCTGTTTCCACGACAGACGGCCTTGCTTTAGGCTTAAAGAGGATTTGGCGGGATGCCAAAAATTCCTTGACGAATCTCAGGTCACCAAACTGACTCTTCACATCATCATTTTGAGCCTCAATCCAGGCATTGATATAGTCATTCCACTGGTCATAGAATTTTAGTGGATTGTCAACTTGGTACGGCTCAAGAATAGCGTCAGCAAACTGTGTATCACCGCCATGCATATTTTGTGGCAACGGCATATTATAGTTTTTCTGAGCTGCGGCATATTTTTCAAGCTCGGATCTCAGCTTGCTGTCATTCAGTATATTCCTGTATTCACAAAAATCACTTACCCCGAATATCACCGATGAGATCACGCCTCTGTTCCCGCCATCGATACCATTACTATAAACCGATGTACCATTGTAATCAATTGTAAGATCATGCCCCCAGCAATGTATATCGTTAGTGTAATAATAATAACTGATATCTCCCTTGACAGCGTGCTCCTTGTTACGCATGAAAGGCACCAAGATAAAGTGTGTTGACTCACTCAGATATGGCTTGTCACCATAAACACGCCCCACTTCAATTATCTGACCCGGCTTAGCTTTTACATTCAATATATTGATATGCTCGTCTGTATTTCTACATGTATATTCCTCAGACATAATTCCTGAGTATTTAACATTGTCATCGCTGATATATTGAGCCAATTCACTTCCCAACATCTTATAGTTATGACCGATTCTTGACTCTACAGACACTATATCTGTTTCATAATCCGTCGCATGTAATTCTCCGTCCTGGAAGTCATTTTTTAGACCAACCATCTCGTAGTTTTCAACGTTGATCTTGGTATCGGTGCCTTCGTTGCCGCGTGACTGACGAACACAGTCGATCGATACCACATCTCCCAGACGGGCGGTGTAGACACGGCCATTGGCGATGACACTCACATAATTGACATCGCGGGGGATATCAAAGGAGAGGGTCTTTTCGCCTACGACGGCATACGCCTTGTCAAACGTGTAATTCTTTCCCTCCACAGTGCTCACCACAGTGATATCCGTAGGCCTGTCGGTACGGACAGTGACCGTGCCGAGCTTTGCCATGCAGAAGTCATGGCCGGCCTGGGGCACACCGTATTTTTCAATAAATGACCTTACATACTCATTGGCCATATCCGAGTTTACATCGATAATCTCCCCGCTACAGCCCCCGAGCGCCACAGCACCTGCGAATGCCATCGACAGTGCAAGTGTCTTCTTAATTTTATCCATTAATTTATATTCGGTTAAAGGTAATTTCCGCAAATTTACTCCCTAATCCTTCAATAAAA
>CAZBWZ010000063.1:0-12864 GCA_964495725.1 uncultured Bacteroides sp. | reverse complement strand
TCACCACTCCGTACAGCTTCGTGGCCACCACCCACTCGCTGTGGTGGAACGGCATAAAGCCCGTGTTTGTAGACATCGACCCCGCCACCGGCAATCTCGACCCTAACAGGATAGAGGCGGCAATCACTCCCAAGACCACGGCCATCATGCCCGTGCATGTCTACGGCAACCCCTGCGACACCGAGGCCATACAGGCTATCGCCGACAAATACGGCCTGAAGGTGATATACGACGCGGCCCACGCCTTCGGCGTGAAGGTCAACGGCGTGTCCGTGCTCACGGCCGGCGACATATCCACCCTGTCGTTTCATGCCACAAAGACCTACAACACCGTAGAGGGCGGAGCGCTGGTGTGCCATGACGCCAAGACCAAGCAGCGTATCGACTACCTGAAGAATTTCGGATTCGCCGGAGAGACCGAGGTCGTGGCTCCGGGCATCAACTCCAAGATGGATGAGATACGCGCCGCCTACGGCCTGCTCAACCTGCGCCATGTCGACGCCGCCATAGCCGCGCGACGCAAGGTGGCCGACATCTACCGCCGCGAGCTCAGGGATGTCAGGGGCATACGCATACTGCCGCAGCGCCCCGATGTCACTTACAACTACTCATACTTTCCTATCTTCGTCGACGCGGAGCAATACGGCATGACGCGCGACGAGCTCTACTTCAGGATGCGCGAGCAGAGCATCTTCGGGCGCCGCTACTTCTATCCGCTCATCTCCTCATTCTCCACCTACCGCGGCTTGCCCTCGGCATCCAGAGAGAATCTGCCCGTTGCCACCCGCATGGCCGACGAGGTAATATGCCTGCCCATGCACCACGGCGTGTCAGATGAGGATATGGCAAGAATAATAGATATAATTTGATGAATCACATGGATACCCTTGGGGATTCTTTACGGTCGGTTTTCTCTCTTTCCCCGGTCACGATGGATCCCCGTCGCTCCCTCAGAAAGCTCAAAATCGCTTTGTAATTAATCTCTAAATGTTAATTTGTCATAAGTTCAAACAACTTCTATGTGACAAAATTTATGTTATTATGAAAGATTTGTTGGTAAAATTTTTGATGGAAGTAGACAGAGACTTTCCCACATCGCTCTCTGAGAAAGTAAATATTCAGGATTATGCCACAAAATTAGCTGACAATGCTATAATCTCAGCGATTTTTGAAGATAATCAGATTGTGGGGATGAGTGCTGTATATTGTAATAACAAAGAAAATGGATACGCCTATATTCCATTGGTAGCGGTACATCCAAAAATGAGAGGGAAAAAATTAAGTAAGACTCTTATACAAAGTGTGATATCTATAGCAACAGAAAGAAAATTCAGGAAAATCGGCATACATACCGAAAATCCTATTGCACAAAAGTTATATGAGTCGTATGGATTCCATGTAATAGAGGACGGAGATAGAAAATATCTTGAAATAATCTTATAGTATAATTTCAGATGAATATATTGCTGACATCTGCAGGTAGGCGCACATATCTTATTAACTATTTCAAACAGGCACTTGGCACAAGTGGTAAAGTTTTTGCCTCCAATAGTGTATTGACCTACACCTTGACCCAGGCCGACGGATATGTAGTGACACCGCAGATATACGATGACGGTTATATAGATTTTCTGATAGCATATTGCAAAGACAACAGTATTTCCGCAATTATATCGCTATTTGACATCGATCTTCCTGTTCTTGCTGCTGCTAAGGAAAGATTTGCCAGAAACGGCATAACGGTAGTTGTGTCTGACACTGAGGCCATATCCATTTGTAATGATAAATGGAAAACCTATGGGTTCTTATTAAATTGTGGGTTGAAAACTCCGAAAACATTCATTGATATATGCGAGGCTAAAACAGCGGTCAAAAATGGAGATATCAGTTATCCCCTGGTTATCAAGCCGCGCTGGGGAATGGGTAGCATAGGAATATTCAAAATAGAAAATGATGAAGAATTAGAAGTCCTTAACAAGAAATTGAAAAGGCAGATATTCAGTACATATCTCCAATTTGAATCTGCTGAAGATAGAGATAATTGTGTGTTGATCCAGGAATGTATCGATGGTGATGAATATGGTCTGGATGTACTCAATGATCTTAACGGTGATTATGTCACAACAATAGCAAAACAGAAGATTGCAATGCGATCGGGCGAGACTGATATCGCGGTTATAGTTGATAACGATATTTTTGAGCCGATTGGAAACATAATATCCTCCAATCTACATCATGTCGCTAATCTGGATATTGATTGTTTTAAAACAAAAGAGGGTGAGGTCTATGTACTGGAATTGAATTGCAGGTTCGGTGGACAATATCCGTTTTCACATCTTGCAGGTGTCAATTTTCCAAAGCAAATAATCAAATGGTTGAAGGGAGGAGAGAGTGAGAAAAAATACTTCACACCAGCAATCGGAGTTACTGTTTCCAAAGATATAGTGCCTGTTATATTTGACAAATATTTGTAGAATGGATTCAACACCGCTTGTGGTGAGTGGCCGTCGCGGAGTGAAAAAAAGTGGGTAGGATTAGGGTGTCGGTAAGGATATTTTTTGTAATTTAGCGGTCGGAAACCGCTTGGGGCGATTTATGCTGAATACTCTGACTTTTATCATTGTAGAAATCACTGATATGCCTTCAACGGTCACTCCGGCCTTTATCACTGTATAAAAGATTGATACGCTATGAGACAGGAAATAGATGACTATACCTCTCAAGATGGATATTACGATGATGGATACGACGAGCCCCGGTGGCGGCAGGTGCCGTTGAGCCTGAGCGATGCCGTGATGGAGGTGATGTCGCAATACGGCGATGTCACGGGGCGTGCCAGCCGCTCTGAGCTATGGTGGTGGGTGGCCTTTGTGGCTGTGGCTTTGCCCTGCGTGAATTTTCTGTCGCGCATGATAGGCTTCGAGTTGCTGTGGGTGTTTGTGGCCGGACTGATGGTGATACCTACGCTGTGCGTGATCATTCGTCGCATCCATGATGCGGGGTATTCGTCGTGGTGGCTGCTGCTCGCGCTCACGGGTGTGGGCATTGTGGTGGTGCTGTGGATGCTGCTCAAGGGCAGCGAGCCCGATGTCAACGAGTGGGGCGAAGAGCCCAACATGCTGCGCACCGACTACTGATAAAATAAGAGGAGCCCCCGGCCCCCTAAAGGGGGAGGTGCTATGAGGATGACCATCTTAGCAACTCCCCCTTTAGGGGGCCGGGGGCTTCTATCTCTTTACTTACCTTTTTGTGCAGCGTACCGGCAGGGCATCGACCGCCATTTTATAGCCCTCGGGGTAGTAAGGGGAGGCATTGTTAGATGTATTAGGTGCTATTCCCGGTTCACCGGTATTTACAGTAGTACCACCAAATTTTGACAGCCATAGAAAGGGAGAATTCATACGGTACAGGTAATCAATATCAGACGATTTATATGGATCAGACCGCAATCCACCCGCAGGTATATCCAGACCTTGCCATGAGGTTGCGATGCTCCAGAATCCCGGGGGGATCTCTTGCTGCTTTTCGTCCGGCGGTAACACCCATCCTTGGGGGGATGGATCCTCTATTGCCCAATTAGTTGATGATGAGATGGAATTGGTAGGAGGCCAAGCACTTCCGCTTTCACCCTTATAATCCTTTCTGGCGGTCGTGGTGACGGAAGATGAGGTATACGTGTGATAGATCAGTGTGAAAGGGGAATTTACGCCCTTTAATTTAGCACTGGCAATTGCCTTCTGAGTACTACCACCATCGTGTTGATAACACAGCATGCTGGCAGATATTTTATTATCATCCGGACCTACTTGATGGCATAGCTGAGTCAGTTCGTTACCGTTGATGTCATAAACGGTAGCATTATAATGCGGGAAAGGATCTTTTCTGTTGTACTGGTAGTAAAATCCGGGTTCATCGGGCGTCATAGCTCCGATGTTGCGGTCCATGGTTTTGTGTCCGAGTTCGGCAGGGTTATAATTGGTGATCCACAGATGCCAGCTCCAGAGATATTGGCGGTCTGTCAGCGCCGGTGGCGGTCCGCCCGCTTTTTCAGCATCTGTTTTCTTGCGGATTCCGACTACGACGTTTCCTTCCACTCCGGTGGTCTTGAAGAAGATCTCACTTCTGGTGGGGTTTCTGTCGTTATAAGGATCTTTAAATGCCTCAGGATCTAATACATCCGTAGTCCCTCCCTTTATTAAAAATGTTTGTTTAAAATTGTTTAAATCAGCAATTTTCACCGGTAGCCACATTGCGCCGGCGCTTTCGTAGTAGTCGCCGTTATGGGTGGGCAGACCTAAATAGTCACAGAAATTTATCAGTCTCTCCGGTCTGTCCTGCCAAATCACCTCTGCTACCCATTGAGTGCTTGGCATAATGGCAAATGACAATCCATCTACTGCGCCGGTTACGCCTGTCATGGTGAAAAACACATCACGGTCTTCCCAGGTTACCGGATCCTGTGTAAGTTTTCCGGTTACGTCATTGTTGACCTGCTTCAATTCTTGCAGATAGATATTATAATATGTCTCCTCCCAATAATTTTTCTTATTCCAGGTAGGATAAGTGCCCGTGGCATAGTTGTTGACAGGGCTTATCGGGAAGCGGTTTATGATGCGGGTGTCATTAGGGTTGACAATGTATGCATTCGCTTCGCCATAGCGCCTGTATAATTTCTTGACCGGGCCGTCATCCGAGGGGAAATTGCCGAATGTAAAATTAATATCATAATATTTCCCCGGAATGATGTTGTAGTCGTTGACATCATTAGCGCCCGGCAGAAACTCTATGCGTCTGAATTTATTTTGTTTGGTCTCTTCTTTGTCCGAACTGATAATTTCCAGGAAAAGGGCATTATCCGTTGCGTAAGTGCTCTTTTGGTATGGATCTGTGTTTTGATTGATACCTTGTGTGTTTCGGGGGAGATAAACGTCTATTGTCGCGGGCTTGTCTGACATGTCTAAGGCGTAGCCTACTATCTCATTCAGTTTTTGCTTATCGGTGGTGAGCGGGAATAGGTTGAGCTTGGCCGGATTGACTGATGACGGAAACCTGTGCTCCTCGTCATTGTAGCTGTCTGAATCGTAAAGGATATCGGCGTAGGGGATATCCGGCACATTTCCCCAGTTGACAGCACGGGTTTTGCGCTTTCTGTCCCAACTGTTGCCGCCGCCGGCATCACCCTCACCGTCAGTTGTCTTCATAAGCTTGAAATAGAGGTGAAGTTTGGCCACATTGGGACGGAGGTGGAAATTTAAGTTTAAGAATGATGATGAGTTGATGTCAACCTCTGTCTTGCCACTCATCAGCAGATGTTTCTTATCATCGATGATTTTCCACACAGCATCGGCGTCTGTCATTGGTTTGTGTACATTTTTCAGATCCCGGATTGTTGCCGTATTCTTATCGGTAAAAAGAGAGGGATCGCCCGAATTGGCTATCATGACAGTGGTAAATTTACTACCCGGCTTTGTAGGAATCAGAATCGGGACAACGGGATTATCGTCACCGGCGGTGTATTCCTGATAGTAAGGCATACCGACTCTGTAGCCCTCGGCGTTATATTGCAGTATCCAGAAATCGTGCAGACGGCGCTCGTCTTCCAAAATGTTGACATCGGCAGGCTCAACAGTGGGATAAAAGTCATCATCACCGTTATTATTATTGCCTTCCTCTTCGCCACGGGTTACTGAGTTTAGCGTCACGATGGATCCCACCTCAAGAGAAATCGGCATTAATACCTCCTGTCCGGGATCATCACCTTCATCATCCAGATACAATAACACATCATCCCGACAGCCTGCTATGATGAGGGTCAGCAATATGATCATTGCCGATGAAGAGCGTAGTATATTTTTTATATTGTGCATTGTTTCTTTGTTCTATAGGTTTGGAAAATGAAAAAGTGGGTAATCACTTCCACCATATCGTGCCATCAGGGGCGGTATTATTTGTATTGGCTCCCCAACCTCCCTCTTCGATCTTCGCCGTCTCTCCGTCACCCCACACCTCGTCTGTAGTGGTCACGCCGATACCGCCTTCCCAATCTATGATAGGAATAGCCGGGTTGTCGTCGACGGGATCGTGTAAGCCCACGGCATGTGTGTAGTCGAGGATGTAGGAGTAGGTGTAGCCCGGTTCCCAGGCTACATAGACAGGCACGGCAGCCCATCCGTATGCGCGCTTCTCCTGGCCGTCGGGAGCGGTGTAGCTGTCATACTCAGCTGACGAAAGGCGTCTGATGACCGTGCCGTCTGATTTGTCTACCAACAGGAACACCACGTAAGGCCTGGAGTCGGGGTCGGTGGACGGGAAGATGACGTGGCGGTCGCCTTCGCGCTCGCTCATGCGTATCAGCGCGCTGAAGTACATGCCGTTTTTGCCGTTCGTGCGGTCGTTCTTGTAATCCCATTTGTCATGAGTGTGGGGTATCACCATTGCCCGGCCGCCCTTGCCCATGATCGAGGCTACGTTGTCCTTGTTGTTGTGGTCGGTGGCGTTGATGCCGATGACCTTGTCTCCGGCCGTGAAGACATAATCGACATGTCCGTATTTGGGTTTATCGCCGATTATCCATGAGCCGATCGTATTCTCGTCGCCGACAGGATTAGCCGTCACTGCCGCGAGGTTGAAGTCGGCCTCCACCACGGTGCCTCCGATTCTGACGCCGGCTACCTCGATGTCGTACAGAGCGCTACCGCCCCATACGCTGATATTGACACCGCAAAGCTGGTGCTCGAATCTGATCTCCAAGGCGCGATACAGGTCGGTGGTCTTGTTGCCCTGGCCTGTCGCGGTCACGAAATCGACCTGCTTTGAGATATCGGGGGCGACGCGGAATTTGGTCAGGCGGTAGTCATAGCTGACCCCTGAGGCATCCTTCTTGGTGAGGTTGGAATAGATGAAACACTCCTTTGCGACACCGGCGCGTTTTCTCATCTCGGTGATCGAGGGATGAAAGGCGAAAAACTTAAGATGACCGTTTTTCTCATCCCGGTTGCCGGGCCATCTGCACGAGTCGGAGCGGAAGACCCCGTCAACCTCCCTGACGGCAATGGCATTCTCGCAATGTATGGGCAGAATGCCGTCGGCGTCAGCATCTTTCTCCGGGCAGAATGCCGAGACGGTGAAGCCGTACTTGTAAAGGCTGTCGACAGCATCGTAGGTAGAGCGGCTGCTGACTCCGGGCATCGACAGCACGAATGATATTGTGTCGTCGTCAGACATAATCAGGCCGTTGTCATCCTGCGAACACGATGAGATGAGGAGTACGGGCAGATATAGATATGATAGTTTCTTCAATTTTTTCATAGTGATGTTGAAATCGGCTTCAGTCTGTTGCTTGGTTATCGTCAGGTGTGATGCTACATGACCGGTGATGGGCCGGTTTTAAGATCCCGGCACGATGAACTCCTCGCCGCCTCCGTCGTTCCAGCCTTTGACGGTGCAGGTGAATCCCACCTTGTCGCTGATGATGGGGTTGCCGGCGGCAGGCGATGAGGTTTCTACCTCGGGGTCGTGCAGTCCCACGCCCGATGTGTAATCGAGGGTGTAGGTATAGATATTGCCGGGTGCCAAGTTGCCGGTGACGGGGAGCGCTGCCCATCCGAAATCCTTGATCTCCTCTGTGTCGAGGGGTGTACACAGATCGGTGGTCGCCTCGTCGGTGTAGTAGCTGTCACCGCTCTTGTATAGGCGGCGGGTTATCGCACCGGTGGCCTTGTCCACAGCCAAGGACACTACCGGTATGTCTTTGGCATCGGCTCCCTGCGACAGGTCTTTATATGGAAATCTCTGAGGCTCTTCAGGGTCTTTACCTGCGGTAGGGGTGATGTCGGTGACTCTCAGCAGCACGCTGATATACATGTTTTTGTCAGCGTTACAGCTGTCGGTCGCGAAGTCCCAGCCCTTGGCGTAGTCGGCGGGGATTATCATGGCGCAGTTGTCATCGTCACCGTTTTTGTGTCCCATGATCGATACGGCATCGTCTGAGGTGGATTCCCTGTTGTTGAGAGTCACGATCACGTCATCGGTTCCGTAGATATACTCCACGGTGCCTCTCTCCGTCGGTGCTCCGTACCATTCGCCTCCTGTGGCGGTGGGCATGAAAGCGAATGTACCCTCCACACCTATGCCGCCTATGCGCACGCCGGCGATCTCGATATCGCAACTCTTGTTGGCGCTCCATGCCTTGACCTCTATGCGGCTGAGCTGATGGTGGAATGGCAGCGTGATTCCGCTGAATAGGTTTTCAGCTGTGGTGCCGGTGGTATATGCGGTCACGAAATCCTCCTGCTCGGCTATCTGAGGCTCGACACGGAATCCGGTGAGCTTGTAGTCGAATGTGGCATTGCCACCGCTCACGGTGGTGTTATCTTCCAGGTCAGCCCCCGTGTTAAGGGCCGGATAGTAGGCGAAGAAGGTCACAACATCGCTTTCCCTGCCCTGGGCCGGCCACATACAGTTGAGAGAGAAATGTTTGGAGGCCCCGGGCTGTATAGTCACGAGCTCGTTGTCGAAAAGCACGAGCTTGGGGTCGGCCGGGTTGAAGGCCGTGACATGAAAGTAGGGGAGATTTCTCTCGGTGCGTATCAGGGCGCGGCTTGTGACAGCCGGGAGCGATGTCTTGAACATGATGGGCTCGCCGGCTCCCGCTGCGACAGGAATCTCCGCCTCCTGCGAGCAGGCACAGAGCATCAGCGCCGATCCGATGGCTATGTATGATGATTTAATCGGGGATTTTATCATTGTGTCCATGATCACATTGTTTATTTTCTCGGCACTGTCACATCTGTGTCGTCGGCGGGCTGCCACTCAGACACATTTACGTTGATGAGCACCTTGTCACTGATGATGGGCTTGCCCGGCTGCGGGTCGCGGGCGTCGCGCAGGCCCACGCCGCCGGTGTAGTTGAGGGTGTAGGTGTATACCAGCCCGGGCTGCCATCCGTCGGCCACGGGCATCGCGGCCCAGCCGTAGGCCTTGACCTCGGCGGCATTGGCCTCCGCGTCATAGACTGATGTACAATCAGGATCGGTGTAGTAGCCGTCTTCCTGTCGGTAGAGGCGTGTCAGCACGGTGGTGTGGTCGGCCTTGTCAACCGCGAGATACATCACTTCCATTCCTTCGGCGTTATCGCTGTAGGGGTATATGAGCGGATCGGTGGCGGAGGCGTAGGGGGTGATGTCGGTGACACGCATCAGCACGCTGAAATACATCCCGTCGGTGTTGTCCTCGCCGTTGGCGGCATTCCCTGTGTAGTCCCAGCCCTGATAGTCGCCGGGAATCAGCATGGCCGAGTTGGAGTATGTCTTGTCGGCGGCTGTGACAGGGCTGCCCATTACGGATACTGCCGAGGCTGCGGAGGCCGCATGGTCCTTGTCGATCAGCACCGTGCGGTCACCGGTGCGGTAGATGTATTCCACGTATCCTTTCTCCATCGATGTCCAGTGCCCGGGCATCGAGGTGGGGTCTGACACGTTGGCTGTGTCAAAGCTGTAGTTGGCGCGTGTGCCCACACCTGCCAGTCTGATGCCTGCTATCTCCAGATTGTAGCTCTTGGACGCGCCCCAGGCCCTGACCTCTATGCGGCTGAGCTGGTGACGGAAATCAAGGTCGATACCCGCCTCGTCGTTGTCGAGCAGATTGCCGGTGGCCACGGCGGTGATGAAGTCGGTCTGCGCGGCTATGTCGGATGCTATCCTGAAGTCGGTGATGCCGTATGCGCCCCCTTCACCGGTGGCTGTATGTGCGGTGGTGAATCCTTCCTCGCCGAATCCGCCGGCCTGTCTCATTTCGCTGCATGACGGTGCGAAAGCCATGAAGGCCAGGCGGTCGTTGCTGTTGGGCCAGATACATTCCGGGTCATCCGATACATACTTGCCGGTGATGCTGTTGCGGGTGAACATCTTGTCGAGGAAGTAGGGGGTGGCCTGCCCCGGCAGGATACTGCTGACCTGAATGTCGCCTATCGTGGAGTTTGTTATCTCGGTGGCACGCGATGATATGCCGGGTAGCGACGCGCTGAATTCGATACGTCCTCTATCCGGAGTGTTGACATCCGGTGTCAGGTCGTCAGAACAAGCGGCTACCAGCACTGACAGTCCTATCAGTGTATATGGTGGAATATATTTTGTCATAGGTGTATGGTGATAGGTTTTCATCTTTTAGGCACGTTAATATCAGGATTGTAATCAGTGGCCGGGGTCCACTCGCTGACGCTGACACTGAAGGGGATGCTCCCCCTCTCGATGATGGGCTCACCGGGCTCTGGGTCGGCAGGGTCGTGCCAGCCTATGCCGGTGGAGTAGTTGAGGCAGTAAGTGTAGATCTTTCCGGCTGTCCATTTCGCGGCTACGGGGAGGGCGGCCCATGCGTAGGCGTGTATCTGCTCGGTCTCTGACGGGGTGTATCTTGCCGCTTCGTCTTTGTCGGGACCGGTGTAGTATTCCCCGTCGATTTTATACAGCCGGCCGGTTATCTTGCCGTCGTTGCCGACGGTGAGATACACGATATTGGTGGCGGTGGCGGCGTTGGGATACGGGAATACGATATTGTGGTCTTTGTTGCTGACCCTGAGCAGCACGCTGAAATACATACGGTCGGTGGAATAGGGGGTGGTGGCGGTGGCGGGGTCGTCCTTGCCCTGCCACATCTCTATTCTCCGGTCCATGGGTATCACCATGGCGGCTCCGGCGCTGCCCATGATCGAGGCCGCATCGGTCTCGGAGGTGTGTGAGCCAGCGTCCTTGCTCAGGATCACGGGCGAGTCGCCGGCTGTGAAGATATGCTGCACCACACCGTGGTGACCCGAGGTGTTCTCCCAGGGGTCGGCGCCGGCAGACATTGTGGAGGCGAAATTGAAATCGCCCTGCACCAGAGGGTTACCTATCCTGACACCGGCGATCTCGAAGTCGTATTTATCGTTGGCGCCCCAGGCCGAGATCTCCACGCGCGCCAGCCGGTGCTTGAATTCGAGCGATACGCCGGTGTCGCCGTCTTCGGGTAGCTGCCCTGTGGCGTAGGCCGAGATGAAGTCTATCTCATCGGCGATTTCGGTAGCCACCTTGAAGCGGCAGAGACGGAAATCAAACACGGGGTTGCCGCCTGTGAGTGTCGAGGAGTTTGTAAGGTCGAAGTATCCGTCGCCGGCTGTCTCGCGGCAACTTTCGGCAGATGGATAATATGCGAAGAAATGGAGTCTGCTTTCGTTATCGGGCCAGAAACAGCCTGCGCCTTCTGCGGGGAGAAAACGTCCGTCTGCACCCTTTGTAAAGGGATTGTCGAGAAAGTACGGTCTCATTATGCCCGTCTCGGTGTCGATCTGGCCGGGGTCGTCGATATTGAACGCTGTGACCTGGCAGGAGCTGAAATTGGTTGACGTGAGCTCCTGCGCGCGGCTTTGGGTGACGGTAGGGAGATATGAACGGAAATAAATCTCCTTCGGGGCTGCGGGCAGCCGGCCTGTCCCGGGTTCGTCTTGAGAACACGAGGCAAGAGCCGTCACAGCGCAGATAGCGAAATATTTGAGTTTATTGCTGTTCATATATATTGAGATTGTTGGTATCGGTGATAAATCTTGCTGACGATGTCATCATGGCACATTGATATCGGGTTGATAATCGTCGCTCTTGGCGGCATATTCCCATGCCCCTACGCTCACACCCCAGGATATCTCCTCGAGGCCGGCGATCGGTGTGCCGGGAGCAGGATCCTCCGGGTCGTGGATGCCGATGCCGTCGGCATAATTCAGTGTGTATACGTATCGGTGGCCTGCGGTCCAGTCGGCGTCGACAGGTACGGCGGCCCAGCCGTATTCCCTTACATCTGTCCCCTCGGCGGGGATATATGGCTGCGTGAGCTCCGGGTCGGTGAAGCAGGTGCCGTCGGGCGCGGTGTAGATACGCGCCGCTATCTTTCCCGACGGGTCTACCGCGTAACGGATTACCGTCATGCCGTATTTGTCGTCAAGGTAGGGATAGATCTGCTTGCCGGATTTTGAGTTGGTGACCCTGAGCAGTATGCTGAAATACATCTTGCCGGTATTGTAAGGCACTTTGGCGATGTCGGGGTCGGCGAGCCCCTGCCACTTGCTGTTGAGCGTGGGCAAAACCATGGCGCAGCCTCCGTGTCCCATGATCGATTGTGCTGATTCGGGTGTGTGGTGTGTGTCGGCGTTGATGTAGTAGATATAGTCTCCGGCTGCCGGGTTGTCATCGCCGGCGGAGGCCCTGTAGATGTATTCGACCTTATCCTTGACGGGGTCGGCATCTGATTCCCATGTACACGATAGCGCGGGGTCGGCATCGTCGCAGAAGACGAATGTGCCCTCTACCACGGGGTTGCCCAGCCGTACGCCCGCGATCTCGAAATCAAAGCCGGCGCCTCCGCCCCAGGCTTTGAGGTCTATCTGGCACAGCTTGTGGCCGAAGGCGAGGTCTACGCCGTTGTTGAAGTCGTGCCATCTGCGGCCTGATGCGGCGGCTGTGACCAGGTCAAACTGGCCGGAGATGTCGCGGCTGATCCTTACCGGACCGAGACGGTAGGCGGTGGATACGCCCGATGCTGTCTCTGTGGATGTGTTGATGAGATTGAAATAGCCGTCTGCCTGTGCGGGTGTCAGCGCCTTGTCGGCGGCACGCATGGCCGCGGGCGAAGGATATAGGGCGAAAAATCTGAGCACTCCGTCCTTCTGGGGCCAGGCGCGAGGGCCTTCGGCCGGTGACGATTCGTATGTGACACCGGCCGAAGGGCTCACCCGGCGGACAAAGGTCGCGTTTTCGAAGTATGGAGAGACGATACCGTCGGCATCTTTGTGTATATCACCTGTATTAAAGCACGTCACCTGAAATGACTCAAGGTGGTCAA
>CAZBWZ010000062.1:0-13010 GCA_964495725.1 uncultured Bacteroides sp. | reverse complement strand
TCGTCCTGGATAATCAACTGACTTTGTTCTGATTACTTATATCGAACTCACGTTAGTTATTAACTTTGCGCCATAAACTACAAAAATAGTTATGAAACGTACCGTAACAGACCTATTGACACCAAAAGAAGAGGAGTTGATGCAACTTCTCTGGGAGAACGGCCCAATTTTGATTAGCAAACTCTTGGAATTATATCCAGAACCGAAACCGCACTTTAATACCATATCAACCGTTATGCGCAGATTAGAGAGGAAAGGATTTGTCGGACATAACCAAATAGCGGGGTCCTTCCACTATTATGCAATTGCACGAAAAGAAGAGTTCCGAAATCACAACTTTGGAAATCTCGTTAAAAATTACTTTGGCGGAAGCTACTTTGGTGCTGTCTCGGCATTGGTGGCAGAGGATAAAATTTCTAGTGAAGAATTAAAAGAGCTTATCAGACTTGTTGAGAAAAAAGGGAAATAAATGGGAAGATTTCTATCATATTCCTTAATCAGCGGATTGTTGATGCTCGCCATGTTTCTCGCTTATCGTGTGTTTCTGGCGAAAGAAAGTCAACACGGATATAACCGTACAGTTCTGCTTCTGATTTACATAATCTCTTTTACTGCTATTCCGGTTTTATCGTTCCTGGAAAGAGTCACACTCCAAGTATCGAATCAAAAAGTTGTGGTAGGATGGAGTAAGGTAACGAATACTGTAGGTGCACAGTCTGACGGTCTTGTATGGGGCACAGTCTTTCTCTGGTTTTTTTTAGCAGGAATGGTGGTTATCACTATAAATGCAATAATTACCTGGTTAAGATTGATCCATATTGTTTGCAACGGTGAAAAAATTGAAAGGGAGGGGTTTTCAATTATCATCATGGATAATGAGCGTTTCGCACCATTCTCTTGGATTAAATATGTGGTTATCAGTAGAACAGATTATTATGAAAACTATTCAGCTATTGTCACACACGAATTGACTCACGTCGCGTGCCATCATTGGATTGATCTCCTGCTGGCACAAGTCGTGTGTATCATTAATTGGTTTAATCCTGCCGCGTGGCTTATGCGGGACGAATTGATGCTCGTACATGAATACCAGGCTGACAAGGCTGTGATTGATAGCGGAAACAATCCACAACAATATCAAATGTTATTGATAAAAAAAGCTGTTGGCACCAGATTCCCGTCCTTTGCCAACAGCCTGAATCATAGTAAACTTAAAAAACGTATCACCATGATGTATCAAGAAAAAAGCGGTGCAAGGCGTAAATTCAAGGCGCTTGCACTCTTGCCGGCGCTCGCAATGGCACTCGGTGTCGGTACCACCCCGACCATCCGCGCTGCATTGACTACGATCAACAACAGCGAGATTTCAGTCAGCAAAGGTAGCGAAAATAGCGCTACTGACAAAACCGGAGTACATGTATTCCAAGTGAAAAATCTGAACAACGACAACGGTAAGACTACTATTACCATCTGGGGAGAAGGTCTTGGTGACCACATCAATGTTTCGGGAGGAACATTCACCACAAAAGGCAAGACATACAGAGCAACAGCTCTAAATTGTAACCTTACAAATGGACTTGCTACGATCGTTGCCTCCTTCCCCTTTATAGATGAGTTCGACAATTCAAGCATGACACTCACCATCAATGGAGAAGAGGTACCCTTCAATCTTGAAAAGTTCTTTGACAATGCAGCTGCTTCAGCTGTTGTATCAGAAGTTGTGCCTGAGGTGCAACCTCAATATCCCGGCGGAGAAAGTGCCATGTATCAGGCAATAATGTCTAAGGTGACTTTTCCCGATCCCGGACGCAAATGGAAAGAAGGTGCCACCGGACTGACATTGGTACGATTTACAGTAATGCCTGACGGCTCAATGTCAAATATTGAGCCAGAATTGTCATGCGGTTATGGAGACCTCGACCAGATTGCTATTGACGCTGTCAAAAATGGTTTGACTAAAAAGTGGACTCCCGGAACAGTTGACGGAGTACCAGTGGCTGTCGAATTCAGTATTCCCATCCGCTTCAAAGTAAAAAGCGTCACAAAGAAATAAACAGTTTTTCATACCATTCATAAAAAGAGATGTGATTTCTTCAATCACATCTCTTTTCATTCGTCATCCTCCAAATAAAGAAACCGGAGGACGGATGGGTGCTCAGCGACTCAATACTCCCTGACCTAATCCAGCTTTAGACCGTGATTATTCAGGCACTTTGTTATAAATGATTGACGCATCGTATACTGATGTAGCGAGATCATCGAGCCGGAGGAATTCCGGCCATTGTTCGGGTGAAATGAAAAATGTATTAAACTGTTCTATGAAACCGACGACTACGTTATTATCATCATCAACAGACGCGTATGCATACACCTTACCCAAAGCCGAAGATTCATTGATCGTGAGGTGTTCGAGACTCGCTGGGTCGGGAGTGTAGCCCTCAGGTGTAGCTATTGTGATTTTGTATTTCGTTAGTCGGGTCGAAGGGAGAAACGCTGGTAATGTACGCTCACGTTCGCTTTTAGAGATCAGAGAGCGCTTGCCCATAAGATGTCCTACATTAAGAATAAGATCATCACCCGTATCGACAATCTCATTTTTTATGACACCCTTATGAGAGACAACAATACCTTTGCTGCCTGGCAGGAATCCATAATCTATGATCTTACTGTCAGATACATCAGAGATCTCTACACCATGCATACGGCTGGTGTTCTCGGCCATGATCTTATCCATGTCGCTTTGTAATACAACAAGGTCTTCCGGATTAGCCGACGGGGGTGTTGTTCCGAGAAAATCTGCATAATAGGATATCAATCCTTTGACGGTGATCGGTAGCAAAAGATTGTGCTTCATCGCACCGGTAGCAGTGGCATCAAACTGTGAATTAAGATTCTGTGTCTCCGGATCAATTGAAACCTTCATATCACACGAGTATTGGTTATCCCTGGCCATGTTGTTATTTAGAGTGACAAAATACTGTTCTGCCCTATTTACAGCTATCGGCCATTTGATAGCCAAGGCAGTCTCGCCCTGATATCCTGACGGAGTCTCCCCCGGCATATATGTGCCAATAGAATTGAAGCAATATAGCGAATCTCCTATGATGGATGCATAGTATGGATCCTTCCAGTCAATAATATCAGTAATAACCGGTTGAGAGCGTGACGAAAGGAGCGCTATGCTATTGCGGTCGGACAGATTCAGCTCGCCGACAAGCTTATTGAAGAGCAAAGGCAATCGCTTGTCAGACGGGGCATCTTCCTTATCAGTCAGCATGGCATATACCATGGCGATGAAAGCGGCATCAATTACCTGACGATTGGTGGCCTCGGGATGCTTTTTAGCGTAATCGCGAGTCAGTTTTTTTGCCTTGTTATATAACCCTGAGTTTTCCTTAAGTTTGTTTAACTCACCCAGTAACATCGACTGACAGTCGGCGAAGACCATTTCCACTGGAATAACAGAGCAGAATCCAGGTGCTCGGGACGAAGAGGGTTTGGGTATGATCTGGCTATTATTATTATGAACAGCCATACGCAGACATGGCGACTGACGCGCCCTGCGAGAGTAATCAGAACCGGGATTACCCTGCACATCTGTAAGGCGGAGACTGATTTCGCTACGGTTATTCCGCGTATCCGTATACGGTATACAAATGAGATCCGGTAGCCCGTTGATTGAGCGGTACTCCACAGTGAGATTCTTGTCAAACGATCCCTCAATGATGACATTAAGAGCGGGATGCTCCTTGATGACGTAGACATCAAATGAAGGGAGAGACATCTCGTCGATTGTAATTTCATCGCAGTAGAAAAAATCTATGACATCTCCTATCTCCAATCCCGGTATGGGTATCTTCAGCGATTCATCCTTATCTTCTTTTTTACCATGGGCCACTTTTAGCGCTTGGGAAAGATCCACCTCATGCATAGAGCCATCGGGTTTGTAAATACGGGCACCGAAGGCATTTCTTGCCGAGATAAGTTCGTGGTGACGCTTCTTGACGATTACCTCCTCGCCGAATTCAAAGTCAGAGTACTCGTCTACTGCGGTCTGGTCAAGTAACTTCACCATTGACCGCCTGAGATAGGTGAATTTAGTAGCATTATTTGCTGAGATACCGTATGTTCTCTGTTTCGTGGGATTGAATTGATTGTCATAATCGCCATTCAGGCCAAAGTAACGGGCAATGACTACTGCCGAATTGTCAGCGGCAAGCGAATCAGGGATTGGGGTGGATGGATTGAATTCCGGGATGTCCATCGCCCACACACTCTTTGCTGTATTTTCCAGAAATTTGTCTGATACCTGAGCATTTATGTTTGATACAAAAAGAAGCATCAGGCTTAAAAGAAAAGTTATTCGATACATCATTCTGTGGGGGTATTAGAAGTAATTTTAATATTTTTGCGACATGCCTTCTCAAGGCTTTCCACTGCTTTATTCCAATCGGGAAGCTCATCAAAGGTGGCTTCTTTTTTTAATATCTTGAAGGAGGAATGACATTCCACCCGGTTATCTTCTGTGGTGTATGAGATAGTGGCTTCAAACCAAGGATTTGTAATTGTTACCGGCTCAGGTAGATTAATCTTACAGTCAGCTGGCAGATCGAGCACCGATGACGCTGAAATATCATGGATCGTTGACATTTTCATTCCGCTGTTACGACCCTCTGTTTCAACTTTATCAACAAACCGTGTATCCAGGGGACAGATGTTAAGGTAGGAATATCCCCCCGCCTGTTTAACCTTGGATTTATCATTGAAGTTGTATTCTATGGAGAGTGATCTTGAAGATGGTGAAGTGCGGGTAAAGGTATAGTCGGTGACGGTAAGACCTGGTGAATCAGAGGCTCCGGCCATAAGATGAGCGTTCTGGCGTCGTGTGGCCGGCAGCGACTGATATGCCTCGTCAATATAGCGGCATATAGAGCCGGTGTAAGTACGCCTGGCATGACCTGTCAGCACTTTACCATCAAAGTTATACACCATGGCAGACTCTTCGGCACTGGTAGTATTACAAATAGGCACCTGGCATACGATGGGGGTTTCACCGTCTTCTATCAGCGCCCACTGTCCTTGGATTCCCTGCGGGATCTCTCCATCCGGAGCACAACGGATTGTACCGTCTATAAATACCGTAGTATCCGGCAGCATCGCCACGGCTATCATGTGGTTACCAAGCGAAGCCATAGGGTAGTCTTTCCAGTTCTGTCTTGAATAGTCTGAAGTAGCTATCCATGCGAGACGTGCATCGATACCCTGTGAAAGTAATAAATGTTTGATAAGATTGGCAGAACCCTTGCAATCGCCATATCTGTTTTCAAGCACATCACCTGGAGATGCCGGTGAGTAACCATATTCACCATGCTCTATGGCAATGTATCTAATATTATTGCGCACCCACGCTGCGACAGAGTCGATTTTGGAGATTTCATCTCTTGCACCGGAGACAATTTCCGATGCTTTCTTGGACACAGTTGCCGGAGTGTCGACACGCGGAGCATACTTATGGAAGTAGGAGTAAAGGTCATTGACATCCCTGAACTGACCCTTGACTAAAAAATGCGGAGACGACCATCTGCCGGGATTGTAGTCACGTGCCTTCTTTGGCTGAAGATTCTTTAATTTTATTTTGTAGACCACATTGCCCTTATTGTCAGTGAATGAATCTGACACCGCATCCGCCGGCATATTAAACGTTGAAAAGGTGAATCGGTCTGCGAGCTCCGGAGGAATCACGACTGTGGCCTCGTATACTTTTGTATCATAGATTGATGAGAAAGTATGCCGCCCGAAGATATAAGGATCTTCTATACGCACATCAAACACGGCAGTAGCTTCCTTCATGCTCTTAAGCGGTACCTCAAGAATACAAAGGCGACTGTCATCATAGAAGATTCCATCGTCAATATCATGTCGGTATTCCACTTTTGCACCCGGTGCAGAGGCTTTGGTTACCTTCACATTGTCGGAATAGTATGTAGCTGCCAGAGCGTTAGCTGATTTTTCAGGGGTTATGAAAGTAATCTCTTCGTGGCTCTTCACATTCTTCAGTTCACCTTTATCGGCCACAAGTGTATATGTCACCTGATGATTGGTCACTGTGACATTGTCGAGAGCAGCTGCCGTAAGGCTGCAAAGCAGGGGTAATAGAGTAATAATTATTCTTTTCATGCACAAATTTAATCAAAAAATTCGGGCAATTACAAAGAATATTGTTAAAAAGATAAAGCTATATTGTTAAATCACACAAAAATTGACATTTCAAAGAAAAACCCACAAAAATTCACCAACCTCCTTTACGGCCTCTATATCTTAACCAGCGGAAGCAACCGGAAATACATATATATAGCAGCAGCAAGGGCAATTGTCCCTCCCACTATACCTATATAATCTATCACAGAATAGTCACACACGATGCCTCCCACCAGCGCTCCCATGCCGATTCCGAGATTGAATATTCCGGAGTAGATACTCATGGCCACAGCCGAATGTTGCGGTGAGAAAATGATTATCTCATTTTGAAAGGCAATATTGAATACCGTGATGGCCAGCCCCCATATCACGCATAGTACTGCCACGAGCCACGCACTCTGCCAAGCCAGTGGAAATAACAGAAACAAAGAGACGGGGACCAGGAAACAAGCTGCGAATATTATCTTACGTGGATAACGTGAAAACCATCGGGCCATAAGGAAGCTGCCTGTCAGTCCGGCCACACCGAAAAGACTAAGTGTCATCGTAATCATACCCGGCTCCATACGTGCTACCCTGTCGAGGTAAGGCTCAATATAGCTGTATCCGGTGTAATGTCCGGTCACTATCACTGCTGTGATAATGTAAATCATCAGCAACGGGCGGCAATCCACTATGTGCTTAAGTATCGTGCCGCGAGACTCGCCGTCGCTATCCTGCGGCAACGGCGGCAGGGTGAGTTTAAGACCGATAAACACAATAAGTGCAAGCAGACCTAATGCCGCAAATGTCATGCGCCATCCGGCAACAAGACCCAGCACTCGTCCCAAAGGCAGTCCTGCGACCAGAGCTATGCCACCTCCGGCCACCATCACGCTCAGCGCGGTCGAACGGCTTATTTTCCCTGCTACAGCCACGGCCATCGTAGGTGCGATCGACCAAAATATCGAATGCGCACATGCCACACCGATTCGTGAAAACATTAGAGTGAAATATCCTGTTGAAACAGTCGACCCCAGATGACTCAAGACAAATAGAGCCACGATACCAAGCATAAGTTTTCTGAAATCGGTTTTGGCAAAATATAGGGTGAGCGGCAGTGAAAGAAGCGCCACTACCCATGCATATACAGTTATAAGCAATCCGGCCTCTGCCTCACTTACACCGAAATCGTATGCTATGTCGGTCAACAAGCCGATAGGCATAAGTTCGGAGGTGTTGAACGTGAATCCGGCTACCGTCAGCAACAGCAATGGCACCCATCCATGATACTCTTTTTCCTTATGTGATTTCATTTCACATCGATAATAAATTGCTTGACATCTTCCATTACTTCAGGTGAGATTGTTTCCTCTATCTCATCATATTCTGACACTTCCCCGGTCACTGCATGCTGGAAAAGATGATTCAGCCCATTATATTCCTTTATCTTCGCCTTCTTGACTTTGTTTTTCAACACAGGCAGATTAGTTTTGCTGTCCACCTGCTTGTCGAGAGTACCGTTGAGAGCGAGCACCGGCACCTTGATTTTGCCAAGCCACTGAGCAGGATCCGTAGCTAACAGTTTGCGGTAAGCGGGAGTACACATTACGGGAACACTCTGCTTAAGGGTGGAGATGAGAGAGGGATCCACATTAATATTACCTGTCGCGACATATTCGTCGATATCTATTTCATGGGCATCCTTTCCTTCTATGACATCATCAAGTACTGCCGATAACAAAGTGATGAAATCTTCTTTCTGACTGTCCGTCGAGCCGAGCTTTTCAATACCATGGACATTTTGCGATATTATGATGTCCTTTCCCTTGACAATAGCACCGGCAAGACTGATAGCGTAATCAACAGACCGGTCTGCAGCGAGACTCAAGGCTATCGTTCCGCCCTCAGAGTGACCTATGGCGCCTACTTTTCCGAAACCATTCATACCCTTCAATAGTCCTACCGCTGCGGCAGCATCTGATTTCAACACATCAAAATCAGCTGACGCGAATTCGCCACCTGATTTGCCCACTCCACGGTCATCATACCTCAAAGATGCAATCCCGTTGCGTGCGAGATAGTCGGCCATCACTGCAAAGGGTCTATGATCAAATACCTCCTCGTCTCTGTTCTGCGGACCACTTCCGGTAATGAATACCACTACCGGCATTTTCTTTTTCATATCTGCCGGCAGCGTGAGCGTACCTGCCAATACAACGCCGTCGGCTGACACAAAAGTAGTATCAGTCTCCTTATATGGAAAAGGAGCTGTCGGAGTCTGCGGTCGTCTCTCCGACAAAGGTTTCTCTGGAGTAAGATCCAAAGGAAATGACTGGCCTCTTTGGGTAAAAATGCCGTTGATCTCTTTGTTTCGGGTAATTCTTCCTGAGTATGTAGCTCCAATAGAATTAATCTTGATTGACAGGCTGTCGTCCTTGCAGTACTTCACTGTGGTAGGTATACCCTTAGCACCTTGCATCGGACTATCCATTGTACATCTGGTCTGTCCGGCCCAGTCCTCACTGAAATTGAATACGAGAGGCAGTTTGCTCGCTCCTACCGTCACTTCGCCACGCCATACACCGTCAAATGCAACCCCCGACAAGGAGGACAACAAAGTGACTGCCGTCATTAATATTTTTCTCATAATTATCAAACATAAAAATGTGTTTGCAAAATTACTAATTTTTGTCTCCAATGAAAAATTTCAGTAATTTTGCAATTAAGTATAAGCACTCCTATAAAAATAATTCTAAAGTAGGCGGTAACATTAACCATATAGCCTCCTAATTAAAAAAATCAAATAACACTCTACAAAAAATGGATATTTTCTGGTTGATATTTGGGCTGATTCTCATTCTGAGTGGCGCTAATTTTCTCACTGACGGAGCCTCAGCAATCGCAAAAAAATGGGGTGTAAGTGACCTCGTGATAGGTCTCACCGTTGTCGCATTCGGCACTTCCGCTCCCGAGCTTGCCATCAGTATCGTGTCCGCAATCCAAGGCAATGCCCCCATGGCAATAGGTAATGTAGTAGGTAGCAATATCTTCAACGTATTCGTGATAATAGGTGTGGTGGCTATGGTGCGTCCCATCAAAGTGGAAAGATCAATAATGGTCAATGAAATTCCGCTCGTTATCCTCAGCTCGGTGGCATTGTTGGCGATCGGATGCGGAGACTTGCTGGGTGTTACGGGTGAGCGCATACTCCAGCGACCGGATGCCATCCTGCTACTGCTGTTTTTCGCCATATTCATGCGTTACACATTTTCCCAGGCTACGATGGCTTCTGCCGAAGATCTGTCAGCTGAGAATGCAGCTGCCAAGCCGGTTATGCCTTTATGGAAATCCATATTATGGGTTATAGGGGGATTGGCAGCGCTGGTCTACGGTGGTGACAGATTCGTGGCAGGTGCGTCAGGCATAGCTTCAGCTCTCGGCATGAGTGATGCCATAATAGGCCTCACCATTGTGGCAGCAGGAACATCCCTCCCCGAACTCGCCACATCCGTCACTGCAGCAATCAAAGGAAAACCGGGCATTGCTGTCGGAAATGTCATCGGCAGTAACATCTTCAATATTTTCTTCGTGCTCGGTGTTACCGGATGTATCTCCCCACTTCCGTTCGGGGGCATCACAGAGACTGACCTTGTCGTAATGACACTGGCTTCCGTGATTTTCTATCTCATGTGCCGCAACTTCGGCACTCGTATAATAAAACGATGGGAAGGTGCTGTGCTAACGCTATGCTATGTTGCTTACATCACTTTCCAGATCTTCTCGGTCTCGGCCAACTCTTAGTTACAAAATTTGATTCATAATAATTTCTCCATGAAAGACATACTTTTATCAGCAGTCTTGATATCTGCGGCATGTCTTGACCTATCGGCCAATGACATCCATGTAGCTGTCTCAGGCAGTGACAACGCCTCGGGATCACCTGAGGCACCTCTTGCCTCAATTGAAAAAGCAATCGAGCTCATACAGCCCGGAGGCACAATCTATATTCACGCCGGCACGTATTACCCGTCATCACATATCACAATCCCAGAGAAAGACACTTCTGCCGATGCAAGGATCGGCCTTATGGCATACGGATCCGACGAAGTGATTATTGATGGCTCCCGATCCAATCCTGCATCGGTCTTGGAATTCAAAATGTCAAGATGCATGTATTTTCCTTATTGGGCCAACTACTGGTATGTCAAAGGTATCATATTCCAGAACGCAAAAGACAATGGAGTAAAGGTGGAGGGTAGCTATAACATCTTCGAGAATTGTGTGTTTCGAAACAATAATGATACTGGTCTGCAGATAGGGATGTTCAAGGATTGGAGTATCGAGGAGACCAAGAGCTTCCCTATCAAAGGCACACCCGAATTTAATCCCGGATACACTTACTGTCGTGGCAATAAGGTCATCAATTGTGATTCGTACAACAACTACGATGCCGTGTCCTTTAACGGTAAAGATGATGGCGGCGATGCCGATGGATTCGCATGTAAACTCTTCCCCGGGCCGGGCACTGAATTTTTCGGTTGTCGAGCCTGGAATAATTCAGATGACAACTGGGATCTATACATGGTGTATCATCCTGTGGTCATTGACAATTGCATTGCATGGAATGCGGCGATCGATGCCAATGGCTCCCCTACTCCCGGTAATGGCAACGGATTCAAGCTTGGTGGAGGTGGTTCAGCCGGTGGGGCAGCTTTCGACCAGTCGACCGGCGCACATGTAGTGCGCAACTGTATTGCCTTCTCTAACACTAAAAAAGGTTTCGATCAGAATAATGCTATCGAAGGCATGTATCTGTTTAACTGCGTGGCATGGGACAACGACTACAACTATCGCTTTCCCACACGATTTGAATTCGGCGATATGCGCATACGCAATTGTGTGGGCTTCAGTCCACGATCGCTCAACCACGAGTTTCTCTCAGCCAACAAAGAGGGGGCTGTTGTGCCGGACACTGAATATAATTCCTGGATAATCATTGATGGCACAGACCCGTATAAAGATGGTAATAAGGTCAATGGCAAGAAGATATATGTAGCCGACCATTCAGCTGAATTTTTGTCTCTCTCGGTGGCTGATGCTATGGCTCCGCGTAATCCTGACGGATCGCTCCCGGATAACGATTTCTGCCGGCTGCGCCCGGGCAGCATCTTCATAGATAAAGGTGAAATCACCGAGAACTTCGTGCCCGCACGGTTCATGACTGAAGAAGAAGCCGCCCGCTATGGCCTCGAACTCATCACCGCATCACCTGTCACGATAGAGCATAACGGTACAGCTCCGGATCTTGGAGCCTACGAGAGCGGTGATCCTACCGCCGCCCGACTTTATCATGTTTCGGGTCCGGCTTCTCAGACCGTGTATCGCGGTACGGCCATACAGCCGATAATTGTAAAATGGGGCGGTGCGGCCACCGGGGTAGTTGTTACCGGAGCTGAATCTCTTAATGTATTGTCAGACGATGAGTCATCATCCGTAACTGTCAGCGGTATTCCTGCTGGAAGCACCTCTGTCGTGATTACAGCTGTCGGTGGAGAGACACAGGCTTCCCTCTCATACGACATCACAGTGTCGGATGTTGCTCCGGCGACATTGGTATGCACCACTGAAAATGCATCTCAGGCCTTATTCTATGACACAGCTATAGAACCTGTCATCTTTGAATATGGTGGTGGTGCCACAGGTTTTGAGGTAACCGATCTCCCGGAAGGGCTTACGTATTCTATTGATGGTAACACTATGACCATCACCGGTATCCCGGCTCACCCCGGCTCATACACTGTCACCGCTACCGGCGGTATGGAGCCTGTCTCTATCAGAGGCTCTTTCTCTTTGGAGACTGCTTACAGAATCCTTACCGGTGACTGGTACAACATCCAGGATCCGATCGACAATCTGCCAGAGGATCTTCGTGAGGTCGTAAGCATTGAGTCCGGGGCTGACTACACCACTATTTGGGATCCGGAGTACACGGAAAGCGGATCGGTGCCCGGAGGATGTACAAAGGGCGCTGTCAATGTAGAGAGAGGCGGAACACTCGTATGGTCTCTACCATCGTTACTCGAACTCAAAGCCAACGTGCATTTTACCGGCGGCCGATACCTTGAGGTCCGTTGGAAATATGAAGGTGAGCCCGAGCACTCCTGGACTTCTGACAAGCTCAAGAAAGCCACACTTACCGGTTGGGATCTGATGCAACAGGCAGGGATCGAACCAACTGATAGACCCGTCACCGTAAAGTTTGTAAATCCTACGTCAAACAACGGAGGCATTCGTATCTACGATTTCTTCGTCAAAGTACACGACTCGCACAACAGTATATCATCTGCCGTCGCAGATAAGTCGGATGCTCCGCTCTTTACTGTCACAGCTTCAAAAATCGTGATTGATAGTCCCGAAGACATCGCAGGCGCGGCAATATATGACATGTCCGGCCTCATGATTTCCTCCACATCATTAAGTGCCATCCTGCCACGACCTTCACAAAGTGGTGTTTACATTATTCAGGTCATTGATTCCTCGGGCCGCTCTTACGTTGCCAAGATCGCTATTCAATGAAGTCGTTTAAACTTATGACAAATTAACATTTCGAGATTATTTACGAGGCGATTTTGAGATTTTTGGGGGAGCGATGGGGATCATCCATCGTGACCGAGGAAAGAGAAAAAATCGACCGTAAAGAATCCGAAAGGTTAACAATGAGGGTAACATCATATATGGAATTAACATTTTGTCATAAGTTTAAACGACTTCAATAATATTAACGTGAGTTCGATATAAGAAAAGGCAGCGTCCACAATATAATAATCAGC
>CAZBWZ010000061.1:0-13020 GCA_964495725.1 uncultured Bacteroides sp. | reverse complement strand
ATTATTATTCGCTCAGCAAGGACGAGCGTCTCAGCTATGACCGCAGTCTTAAGGCTTACAGAGATATGAAAAATCAATTCGACTATGCCATGTCCGAGGGTCGCGCTCAAGGTATCGCCGAGGGCCGTGCCGAGGGTCGCGCTCAAGGTATCGCCGAGGGTCGTGCCGAGGGTCGTGCCGAGGGTATAATCGAGGGAGAGGAGAAAGCATTGAAAGCCACCATTATCAGGATGTATGCCAAGAAATTGCCTATCGAGACGATTGCGGAGGTGACCTTATCAACACCGGAATATATAAAACAATGTATTGCAGATTCTGAGTCAGACACCTAATAAGATTTCCTTAATGTGGAGATCAAAAAAGTAAATAATGTATGGGTAAAGATAATGTTATTGGGGATAGTCATTATCTTTGCTTTATCAGTTTTGCCTTTCTACTATAATACTCAATATAAGCGAATAGGGGATACAAATTTTTATTTGCTGCCTGACGCACTCGGGCATGAATCGTTACTTTATCATAACGGAGGGGAAAGCGGTGTGTTTTTCCCGATCCATCATGAGGGGTTGGTACATGATATATTCTGGAACCTACACTTTATCATCATCAAGTGCGGTCAAGAACAAACAGAGCATAGGTATGTAATTAGGAATACGGTAGACTACAGCTATCCCGAATTCAAAGTAAAGCATTTTATCAACGAAAAAGATTACCAGGACTGTTTATACTCATTGCATATACAAGAGGATGTATGGAGCATGATGATGGAAATATTCCTTGGAGGATTCATTTCTGATTCTGTTTGAAATCGGGCAAAAAAAACGGGCGCGGATTCCGCGCCCGGTATAGGGGATTATTTTTCGCGCATGTAGACGTGTATGGGAGTGCCGTGGAAGTCCCAGTGCTCGCGTATCTTGTTCTCGAGATAGCGGCGGTATGGCTCCTTGACCCATTGCGGCAGATTGCAGAAGAAGATGAATGTTGGTACCTTCGCGCCCTTGAGCATCGTCACATACTTGATCTTTACATACTTGCCTTTGTTGGCTGGTGGCGGATAGGCGGCAATATCCTCAAGCATAACACGGTTGACCTCAGAGGTGGGTATGATGCGCTTGCGGTTTTCGTATACCTTCACGGCTGTCTCGATCACCTTGTATATACGCTGCTTTGTCAAGGCCGAAGAGAATATGATGGGGAAGTCGGTGAACGGAGCGAAACGGCTGCGTATCGCTTCCTCATAGTGGCGTATGGCCTCCTGTGACTTGTCGGCCACGAGATCCCATTTGTTGACTACCACCACAAGACCCTTGTTGTTTTTCTGGATGAGCGAGAATATGTTCACATCCTGTGACTCTATGCCGCGTGTGGCGTCGATCATCAGGATGCAGACATCGCTGGCCTCGATGGCGCGTATCGAGCGTATCACGGAGTAATACTCGATATCTTCGTTGACCTTGTTTTTCTTGCGGATGCCGGCGGTATCCACCAGATAGAAATCGAATCCGAATTTATCGTAGCGCGTGTATATGGAGTCACGTGTGGTGCCGGCGATATCGGTCACTATATGACGGTCTTCGCCGATGAAGGCATTGATCAGCGATGATTTGCCGGCGTTGGGTCGTCCGACGATGGCAAACTTGGGTATATCGTCGAGCGACTCAGCGTCATCATCGTCGAGCGGCGGCAGATCCTTGACCACCTCGTCGAGGAGGTCGCCTGTGCCGTAGCCCGAAACCGCTGACACGGGATATGGCTCGCCGAGGCCGAGGGCATAGAATTCGGCTATGTTATATACCCAGTCGTTGGAGTCGACCTTGTTGGCTACGAGTATCACCGGTTTGGTCGATTTGCGCAGTATCTCCGCCACATGGTCGTCGAGATCGGTGACGCCGTTTTGCGAATCCACGACAAAGAGTATCTCATCGGCCTGCTCTATGGCGAGCTCCACCTGCTTGTTTATCTCATTTTCAAACACATCGTCGGAGTTGACCACCCAGCCTCCGGTGTCGACGATGGAGAATTCACGCCCGTTCCATTCGACCTTGCCATACTGGCGGTCGCGTGTGGTGCCGCTCGTAGGGTCGACGATAGCGGTGCGTGATTGGGTCAGACGGTTGAAGAGGGTTGATTTACCCACGTTGGGTCGTCCGACTATGGCTACTAATTGTCCCATAATTGATAGTTGTTAGTGTGTGTGAGGGTGTCAACCCCTGATTATTCTATATATCCGAATGTGCGGAGCTTATTCTCGCGGTTACGCCAGTTGGCCTCGACCTTGACGAATAGCTCGAGGTATACGCTCTTGCCGAAGAATTTCTCGATATCCTTGCGTGCCTCGGTGCCCACCTTCTTGAGCATCGAGCCTCCCTTGCCTATCAGGATGCCCTTCTGGCTGTCGCGCTCTACATATATCACGGCCATGATATGGATGGCATTTTCCTTCTCCTCGAATTTCTCCACGATCACCTCTACCGAATAGGGTATCTCCTTATCGTAGTTGAGCAGTATCTTCTCGCGGATAATCTCGGTGACGAAGAATCTCGCCGGCTTGTCGGTGAGGGCGTCGGTGCCGAAATACGGCTGGCCCTCGGGCAGCAGCTCGATGATGCGTTTCATCAGGTTGTCGGTGTTGAATTTCTCTGTAGCCGATACCGGGAACACCTCTGCCGCGGGCAGCATCTCTTTCCATTTGTCGATGATGGCCACCAGATCATCCTGTTTCTTGATCAGGTCGATTTTATTGATCACCAGCAGCACGGGCACTTTCTCCTTGGCCACGCGGGCCAGGAAGTCGGCGTTTTTGGTGGGGTCTTCCACCACATCGGTCACATACACCAGCACGTCGGCATCGGTGAGGGCTCCTTCGCTGAAGTTGAGCATCGATTCCTGCAGTTTGTATTTGGGCTTGAGCACACCGGGTGTGTCGGAGAATACGATCTGATATCCGGGGGCGTTGACTATACCCATGATACGGTGGCGCGTAGTCTGCGCTTTTGATGTGATGATGCTGAGGCGTTCGCCCACGAGGTCGTTCATGAGCGTCGATTTTCCTACGTTAGGGTTACCCACGATGTTCACGAATCCTGATTTGAAACCATTTTCCATATTGTGTCAATTTTTATATTTATCAATAATTTATATATCATGCATGGCGGTATATGCTTTATGTACCGTCTGCTTTAATACTAAAACAAAAATAGCATCGTTGAAGATGCTATTTTTGCAAGTTTTAACACAAATAGGGCAGGCATACAAACCTACAGGTCCCAGATCAGGTACATTGCACCCCAGGTGAATCCGGCGCCGAATGCTGTGAGGATGAGTTTGTCACCCTTCTTGAGGATGCCTTTCTTCTCGTCGAGACACAAGGGGATTGAGGCTGCGGATGTGTTGCCACGGTATTCGATGTTGACGAGTACCTTATCCATGGGGAAGTCGGCATGTTTGGCCACGGCCTCGATAATGCGCAGGTTGGCCTGGTGAGGTATCAGATAAGCCACATCATCGACTGTGAGGTTGTTGCGCTTCATCACGTCGAGTGACGACTCAAGCATGTCGGTTACGGCGTGTTTGTATACGGCGCGGCCTTCCTGATACAGCTGATGCTCATGCGCGTCGATGGCATCGTGGGTGACGGGTTTGGCTGATCCGCATGCTTTCATCAACAGATAGGGCAGTCCCTCGCCGTTGACATGGAATACGGCATCGATCACGCCTACGGGCTCTTCGGTTGGCTCGACCAGCACGGCTGCCGCACCGTCGCCGAAGAGCGGACATGTGGCGCGGTCGTCGTAGTTGATCATCGACGACATCTTCTCGGTGGCCACCACCACTACCTTTTTGTACAGACCCGAGCGCACGTATGCGTTGGCATCCTGCAGGGCCACGATGAATCCGGCGCAGGCGGCCTGGATATCATAGGCATAGCAGGCGGTGAGGCCGCTGCCGTGTGCTATGACCGATGCGGTGGACGGGAATCTGTAGTCGGGATTTGATGTCGCGCAGATCACCAGGTCGATCTCACCGGGCTTTACACCGGTGGATTCGAGCAGACGGTTGACGGCCTGGATGCCCATATAAGAGGAGCCGGCATCCATCTTGAGGATGCGGCGCTCCTTAATGCCCACGCGTGAGGTGATCCACTCGTCGTTGGTGTCCACCATCTTCGAGAGCATCTCGTTGTCGAGGATATCGTCGGGTACGTAAGAGGCGATTCCTGAAATTCGAGCGTTAGTCATGTATTCGGGAGCTGGTTATTTAGATAGCCTCCTCCTTTACGATGGCCTGACGTCCGCGGTAGTAACCACATTCGCCGCATACTGTGTGGTAGATGTGCCATGCGCCGCAGTTGGGGCATACTGCGATTGTGGGAGCTACAGCCTTGTCATGAGTTCTGCGTTTTGCAGTGCGTGTCTTTGATTGTTTGCGTTTAGGATGTGCCATGATTGTATTTTATTAATTATTTATTTTATATGTTGTGTCCGCGTCAGCGGCGGGATTATTATTCGTCTGAGCCCATACCCTTGAGGGCATCCCATCTGGGGTCTGATGACTGGGCTTCGCCGGCCTCCATTTCATCGATGAGCTGGTCTTCGAGCTCGGTGTCGCCCGAGCCTCCGCCGGCACGGTGCTTGCGCAGCAGGGCTGTCATCTGGCGGTTGCACTTGCCCATTGGGTGTACGTGCTTGATGGGTATGGCCAGCGCCACGGTGTCGTGGATCATGTATGATACATTGAGCGAGTTGTCTTTGTGAGGTATCACCAGCAGCTCGTCGGTGTCATCGTTGTAGTCGTCTCCGTATTCGACCATGATGCGGTATTGGGCGTCGATCGGAAACTCGAGGTTGTCGAGACAGCGGTCGCAAAGCAATATCACCTGGCCCTTGATGTCGAAGGCCAGATTGTAGATGTCGTTTTTGTAGGTGACCGTGAGCTTGCAGGTCAGGTCAGCATCATGGACATCGGGATTCTCCATGTTGTTGAAAAACGGCAGGTCGAGATGGTAAGTGAATTCGTGCACGCCCTCCGACAGTTTTTTCAAGGGCACGTCGAATGCAGAGAACTTTCCCATAATTCAGAATTTGATAAAACTTTGCAAAGGTATGTAATTAATCGTTTTTTGCCAAGATTTTAGCTTTTTTTATAAGCTTACCGGGCAAAAAACGATATTTTTCAGCTCGCGGACGCTGATTATTGCATGCCGCTGACGGCTACTTCGCGGTTGATCTTGGATACGAGGCCCTGCAGCACCTTGCCCGGACCGATCTCGATGAACTCTGTGGCTCCGTCGGCGATCATGTTGATCACGGTCTGTGTCCAGCGCACGGGGCTGGTGAGCTGTGCGATGAGGTTGGCCTTGATTTCCGCGGGGTCGGTGTGTGGCAGCGCGTCGACATTCTGGTATACGGGGCATACCGGTGTGTGGAATGCGGTGGCCTCGATGGCCTGTGCCAGCTCGGCGCGGGCGGCCTCCATGCAGGGCGAGTGGAATGCGCCGCTCACCTTAAGGCGCAGCGCGCGCTTGGCTCCGGCGGCTTTTGCTGCCTCACATGCCTTGTCCACGGCCTCTACCTCTCCGGAGATCACTATCTGGCCCGGGCAGTTGTAGTTGGCGCATACCACCACGCCGTCTACATCGGCGCAGATCTGCTCTACGGTGGCATCATCGAGGGCAAGGACGGCTGCCATTGTCGAGGGCTTGAGCTCGCATGCCTTCTGCATGGCCAGCGCGCGGGCCGACACCAGGCGTACGCCGTCTTCAAATGACAGCGCTCCGGCTGTCACCAGGGCCGAAAACTCGCCCAGCGAGTGGCCGGCGGTCATGTCGGGCTTGAATTCCTCGCCCAGTGTCTTGGCGAGGATCACCGAGTGGAGGAATATGGCGGGCTGTGTCACCTTGGTCTGCTTAAGCTCCTCATCGGTGCCCTCAAACATAAGGTCGGTGATACGGAAACCGAGTATATCGTTGGCTGTCTCAAACATGGCTTTGGCTTCGGCGTTGTTGTCGTAGAGGTCTTTGCCCATTCCTACAAACTGAGCGCCCTGGCCGGGAAAAACATAGGCTTTCATAAGATAAATTGTACCGTTTTTTTTAAGTTCATTTGCTGGTGCCCCCGCAGTCAGATGACCATGAGAATGTTACATCTCTGTAAAAGGGGATTGCAAAGTTACGAAATTAATCTTACAATGTGTTGTAATATAGGATAGTCCTGCGATAATTAACAATTTTTTACACTAATCGGGCTCCCTGACAGACAAAAAAATCGGGTGTCTCACGACAACCGATAAATTTCTTTAACCTTAAATCTAATACCATAAATAACACAGTGCAAATAGCAATTATTTGCCTTGCATAATGTTAACGCCTGCCGGGGCGTGTTGGTTGACCGATATTGCCGATTTAACATAATTTAAGTGTTACATTTCTTGAAATTCATTACTTTTGCAACACAAAACTGTCACACAGCAGTTACAAGTTGTCGCACAGGCGGATGTGCGGAGCGGGGAATGCATGTGTGCATAACGTAAAATAACCTTATATGGCTTTCAACCACCAGAATTACAGAATATTAGTGATTGACGACGAAGAGGCGTTGTGCGACATCCTCAAGTATAACCTTGAGAAGGAGGGCTATCAGGTCGACTGCTCATACAGCGCGGTCGAGGCTCTCGAGCGTGACCTCACCCAATATTCACTGTTTATCGTTGACATCATGATGGAGCAGCTCAGCGGCTACGACTTCGTGCAGCGGCTGCGCAGCAACATGGCCACCGAGTCGCTGCCGGTGATCATGTGCAGCGCCCTCGGCGGAGAAGACGATAAAGTGACCGGCCTGAATATCGGAGCCGATGATTATATCTCCAAGCCCTTCAAGATCGCCGAGGTCACGGCCCGCGTGCGCGCCGTGCTGCGCCGTGCGGCCCCCGTGCTCAATGCCGGCAAGCCCGAGCCCGAGCCTTCGGATCTGCAGCTCGCTCCCGATATCGTGTACGAGAGTCTGCGTGTAGACCAGAACGAGAAGGTGTGCTATATCAAGGACGAGGAGCTGCTGCTGACCCGCACCGAATACGACCTCCTCACATTTTTCCTCTCACACCGCAACCGTATCTATTCGCGCGAGCAGATCATCCGCGAGGTATGGGGGCCCGACGTGCTGGTATCCAAGCGTGCGATCGACACCAATGTCACCCGTCTGCGCAAGAAGCTGGGTGATTACGGCAACAATATTGTGACCCGTCCGGGCTTCGGCTATGGCTTCAAAGAGACACATTAGTTATAAGTGGCGTCTGTTCCTCCCCTCGGTGATATGTCTGTGGGGCGTGATCTTCGGCATGTTCTACTGGCAGGCCAAGTCGCTCAGCGACGTGCGCAAGGAGATGGCGTTCGACCAGATCGATGTGATCGGCAACCACATTATCGAGCTTTTCAACGAGGGGGATACCGCCGAGATCAGCCGGTTTGCCCTCTTTGCCAACCGATTCTTTGACGAGGCCGAGGCCTACGACCCCATCACCATCTGGGTGCAGAGCAATGACGACAAGGAGCCCGACCGCTATTTCGGCCGCTATCTCAAGGACGGCTTCAAGCTGCCGATAGGTCGCTCGGGCACAATGGTGGTGCCCAGCGAATATGTCAACACCGACGACAAGCAGGATTCCAAATTCCTGTATTCGGTATACACCACTTCCGACTACCGTAACAAGGTGTACGTGATGCTGCCATACACCAAGCGTGTGAGCAACAATCCCGACTCCACCGAGACATTCTTCTGGCTGATATTCGCGGCCATAGGTCTGTTTGTGACGATATTGCTCTATATCAGTATATCCTATTTCGGACGTAATATCCATATGCTCAAGGTGTTTTCTTACGAGGCATCCAAGAATCCGGATTTCGTGCCGCCAAAGGATATCGAGTTCTCCAACGACGAGCTCGGCGACATCTCGCGCCAGATCCTCGATATCTACAACCAGCGCATGGACGAGCTCGCCCGACGCGAGAAAGAGCATGAAGTGGCTATCTCGGCCGTGGATGACAAAAACCGCCTCAAGCGCGAGCTCACCAGCAATGTCAACCATGAGCTCAAGACACCCGTGGGTGTGATACAGAGCTATATCGATACACTTGTGGCAAATCCCGACATGGACGCCGAGACCCGCGACCTCTTCCTGCAGAAGACGCAGGACAGCGTACACCGCCTCGTGGCCATCATCCGCGACGTGACGGAGATCACCAAGCTCGACTCCGGCGGCAAGCTCGTAAATCTGTCGGTGATCAACATGCACGATCTCGTATTCCAGTTTGAGAATATGCTCAATGACGGCAACGTGCTGCAGGGCAAGGACAACAAGATGACGTTTGAGTACGATCTGCCGCTCGACTGCAAGGTATACGGCAATGAATCGCTGTTGCAGACCGTGCTGCTCAACTTCGTGAAGAACGCCGTGGCTTATTCCCGTGGCACCGAGTGCCACTTCCTGCAGGTAGGCGAGACGGAGGATACCGTCAGCTTCAAATTCTACGACAATGGTGTGGGTGTGGCTCCCGAGAGTCTGCCCCACATGTTCGAGCGCTTCTATCGTGTCAGCTCCGGACGCTCGCGCGCCACAGGCGGCACGGGTCTGGGCCTCGCTATCGTGGAGGTCACCATCAAGTCGTTTGGCGGTATCATCGAGGTGTCCAATCATTTCCCGAGCGGTCTCGAATTCAACTTCACGCTCTTCAAGCACAAGCCGGCCAATCCTGACGACACGGTCGTAGACTACCTTAAGTAGGCGGTCGTCCGTACAAGCATCAGCAGAGATATGACGTATCAGCGTATTGCCCCATGGGCAATACGCTGATACGCTTTTGTGGCGATACGCTGTGATGGGGGAGGGGAGCCGTCGGGATACTGACGGCTGCAAAGACAGAGGCGACGATGAATTTTCATCGTCGCCTCTGTCTTTGTAGCGGGACTGAGAATTGAACTCAGGACCTCCGGGTTATGAATCCGACGCTCTAACCGACTGAGCTATCCCGCCTTTTTGCGACTGCAAATTTATGCACAATTTTTTATATATGCAAGCTTTTTTTGAAAAAACTTTTTTTCTGAACAGTTTTTTCTTCTTATGTGGTTGGAAGTAACTGTTCAGTGAGATAGAATTGTTAGGAGTAGTTAAAATTTGAGCTAATATGCGTTAATGTATGTTAATTTTTAGGGGGGGGGTAATTTTATACCTATATTTGCAAAAAATGTTACTGATGTTTAACCTGTTGTAATACATTTTAAACAAATTCATCAATTAATCTTGTACACGATCTTCAATTAATCTCGATTTACTATGAAAAAATTCAGCACATCCTTGTTTACATCCATCTTGGCCACAGGCACGATCATTCTGTCGGGTTGCACACAAGAGCCCCTCGGAATCACTGACGACGAGCAATACGTCAGAGACTTTATCGGGCAATATGGAGTGCCCGACGCCGAGCACTCGTGGAGCATGGCCAAAAGCGTATGTGCCAATCTTGACATCACCGGATTATCACGCGGCACAGTAGAGGTGTACACAGCATATCCCGGCACATCTGACGCCCGTCTGGTAGCGCGCCTGCCCATCGGAAACGGCAAGGTCAGCGGCAACCTGCCCCTGCTCGCCGGCACCGGATCAGTGTATGTGCAGGTCAAGGATCAGGACAACACCATCCGTCAGATAGCATCCTTACCTGTCAGCGAGAACAATATAGGAGCGCGCCTCAATGTCACATCGGCTCCCGGCAATGACAAGCTGCCGGAGGCCGTGGATGTAGACATGAAGGTTAGTATTGTGCCGGACATTGTCAGAAATTATTATTACATGTTTCGTGATGAGCTCGACACTGATGAGGAGAAGGCTAATTACACCTATGCGGAAACCTTGACACGGTTTAATGACGATCCGGATTATTTCTATTATCCGAATCCTGATAATCCTAATTATACATCTTCAGAACTCCCCAAATACTATTTCCCCTATTCTATCCCGGCCCTGAAGCGTCTTGACAATCTCTATTACGAGATGGGACCGGCGTTGTCATATAAAAATGTCCTCGCTCCGATTTTTAATACCTACAGTTATGTAGATGAGGAGACAGGAGAAACAAAAAAAGCTGACGGCGTATTTAAAGAGGGGCAGAACAATATCGATAAATATTACCATAATGCCACACCGGGCATGAAACTTGATCCCAATGTGACATTCTCGGTAAGGGAAGAAGGCCCCGTGACCATGCAATGTATCTGGCGAGGTACGGCCAGTGAGGATTATTTCGGCTATTTCTATTATGACGAGAATACCGAGCTATCTGCCGAGGAGCTTTGGAACGTAATCCCCAAATACATGTTTCTGAGTCCGGAGGATATCACATTGAAGTCATCCCTGACACAATGTAAAGACGGGGCTGCCGACCCTGCTGACGATGAGTCGGGATGGGTTGACATGGGTGGCATGGATACAAGCAATTGCAGCTGGTGGGGAGACGACAGGCAGCTCAGGGGCCGTAAGTATTATCTCGCGTATTACGGCGAGAATTATGATGAGGCGCCGTCATATACTTTCCCTACCGGAGTCAGGATAGGATATTTTCTCTATCAGAAGGCAAAGCAGGCCATTTTCTTCTCTGATTGCAAGACAACATACGAGTTATGCCGACGCACTTATAAAGGGCAGGAAGGCGCCTATCTACGCCCTTTCGCAGCCAAATTCCGTATGGAAAACCGCACTTATGTGGGCTTCGGCGATGAATCAGGCGACTGCGACCTCAACGATGTGGTCTTCATAGCCGAGAACGTATATCCCGACCCCGTGGATATCACCCCCGATGTGTTTAAGAAAGACGATCCTGAAGATAAGGCGCAGACATGGACTCTCGCATGCGAGGATCTGGGTTCGGTCGACGATGTCGACTTCAATGACATAGTGCTCGATGTTGCCTACGTCGCCGGCGAGACCACGCTCACCATCACTCCCCGCGCTGCCGGCGGTACGCTTGTCTCGGAGATATACTTCCGCGAGGGCTATAATACCGGGTACACCCTGTTGGGAGAGGTACACAGCCTGATGTCGCCAACGGCCGGCCTGAGTATGCTCAACACGCAGGAGTCATATCATCATGTTGACCCCAACAGCGTGAAATCCATCAAGGTCGAGGTGCCCGCTGATTTTGACTTCGCCTCAGACACAGACGGCTTCATGTCGCGTATCAAGCTGATCACCCGTCAGGAGGATGAGGAGGTATATGAGGCCAAGGAGATAACAGCGTATACAGACCTGGGAGAGAGCGGACGAATACCGCGTATGCTGCTGCTCGAAGGTGGCTGGCACTGGCCGACAGAGCGCACCAGCATATCCATGGCATATCCCGATTTCAAGAAATGGGTCAAGGATCATGAAGCTACCGACTGGACAAAGTCTCGTGTGGACGGATATACCGTGTCACACCGAAAGAAATGCACGCACTGACACAGTAGCCATAAACCACAAGAGGGTCAGGCCTTAAGGCCTGACCCTCTTGTGGTTTATGGTATCATTATGAGCGTCGGAGGTGTCTCATATTTTTTTGATTTGCTCTTGCTTGGAAAATATTAATACTCTAATTTGAAAATATTAAAATATTGCTACATATATTTCAAAGTAGCACTTTAATATAGCATTATCATTTGATTACATGATTATTACATTGAGACATACGGCGCAGATATTGACATGTGGCGGGTGTCAGTCGTTGGCGAGCAGGCGCTTGAGCTCGGCGACACCCTTTGTGGCGGGAAGCGGGATTACATTGACTCCCTGAGGCACGTGTGCCGGCTTGGGGTCGATGTAATATACCGGTGTGCCGGGCCTGACATAATTGAGCAGGGCGGCCGCGGGATATACGGCCAGAGATGTGCCGATTATCACGAAGATGTCAGCCTCATGTACCAGATCGGTGGCTATGGTGAAGTTGGGCACGTCCTCCTGAAAAAACACGATATGCGGACGCACCCTCTCGCCGTTGATCACCGTCTCGGGAGTGGTCTCCAGATTGTCGGGAGTAAGCTCATAGATGTGGCTGGGATTGTTGATGGCTCGGGCCTTCATCAATTCGCCGTGGAGATGCAGGATATTCTTGCTGCCGGCGCGCTCGTGCAGGTCATCGACATTCTGCGTGATCACATACACATCATAGTCCTTTTCGAGATCTACCAGGCCGTAATGGGCGGCATTAGGCTTGACATCGAGCAGCTGCCGGCGACGCGCGTTGTAGAATTCATGCACGAGTGCCGGATTACGGGCGAATCCGTCGGCGCTGCACACCTCCATCACCGGATAATTCTCCCACAGGCCGCCGGCATCCCTGAATGTCGATACACCGCTCTCGGCGCTTATGCCCGCGCCCGTAGATATCACAAGTTTCTTTTTCATAATCAATGGTTGTTGAGTTTGATGCAAAATTAACCAATTACATGGAAATATCTTGATCCGTACAGCAAAATTTAAGCCATAAAAGCCACTGCTCCACTCAGTGGGGGTAATCGGACAGCCGGCTGAGGCGCGAATTCCGCCGGCTGTCCGATTTATTTTGTCAATTGTGGAGTAATTATTATTTTTGTGCTAAATTACAACAGAGTATCTAACACCAGCACATCGCAAAGGATATGGCACAGGAAGGCAACAACAAATTTACGACTGACGAAGAAGACAGACTCATAGAAGATGCGTTTCGTGAGGTGCTCGAGGGCTATCTGGCGAGCAACCACCGCAAGAAAGTCGAGATCATCGAGAAGGCTTTCAAGTTTGCCAAAGAGGCTCACAAGGGCATACGCCGCCGTTCGGGCGAGCCCTATATCCTGCATCCTATCGCAGTGGCCAAGATCGCCTCGCAGGAGATCGGTCTGGGCAGCACCTCGATATGCACGGCCCTGCTGCACGATGTGGTGGAGGATACCGAATACACCGTAGAAGACATACGCTATCACTTCGGCGACAAGATAGCTCAGCTCGTGGCCGGCCTCACCA
>CAZBWZ010000060.1:0-13263 GCA_964495725.1 uncultured Bacteroides sp. | reverse complement strand
TACAATCCCTATCATCTGATGGGTATCTTCTCCACGTTTAATGACGATGCCATGGGCGCCGCCATATTACACAAGGGTCCTATGCCGGTGCGCTTGGGTGGAGCATCCTCATCGGCTCTGGAGACCCATGTCAAGCCGGGGAGCCTTGAGCGTTACAGTGGGTCGGCTACCATAGGTCTCCTTAATGCCAAGTTTGCCGTAGACGGACCTGTCGTAAAAGACAAGCTATCTTTCTCGTTGGCCGCACGCCGCTCGTACATCGATCTTTTTCTCAAGCTCGTGCCGCAGTACAGGCACACCGTTATGAATTTCGGTGATGTCAACGCCAAACTCCATTACAGGGCGGACGACAGGAATTATATTGACGGCACTTTCTTTTTCTCGCGCGACAATCTCGCTGTCTCCGACCTCATGGCCATGAAATGGGGAAATACGGCCGGCAGCATCAACTGGAGACGGGTATGCAACGATGACCTGAGTCTCACCACTACGGCAGCCGTCACCGACTACCACACCATGATGGGAATGGACATCATGGCCACACATCAGAGAATGACACAATACATACACTCGTTTTCGCTTGACGAAAGGGTTACATTATCTGTATCCGACAGCCACTCGCTGGAAATTGGCGGAAGATCGGAGCTGTACAGGGTAAAGTCAGGTGACATGTATGTCGATGCCGGCCATTACCTCGACATACGCAGCGGGTGGCAGAATGCGCTATGGGCAGGATATGAAGGGGATATCACACACCGGCTGTCAGTCTATGCCGGGGCGCGGGTATCGCTCTTCTCGTCATTGTCAGGCGACGGATTTCATAAGTTCCACGCTGTCAATGAGGATACGCCCGTATACACAGACAAGACATATTTTGATTTCGAGCCTCGCGGTAATATCAAATTCAATATCAATGCCTTCAATAATATCAAGGCGGGTGCGTCGGTGGCCACCCAGAATATCCACGGCGTGAGAGCTACCTCCACCACTTTTCCTTTTGACCGCTACGCCCTGACATCGGCCTGGGTGAAGCCCGAGCGGGCGATACAATATTCAGCCGGATATTCAGGCATGACACCCGGTGGCGACTGGGACTGGAGCATAGACGGCTATTACAAGACGATGGACAATGTGTATGACTACAAGGATGGCATGAGCATGTTCTCGCGAGTCAATCTCGAGGATATCATACTCGGGGGCCGCGGCCGTAGCTACGGCATGGAGCTTATGATGCGCAGGAACACCGGTAGGCTGAAAGGCTGGATTTCATATACCCTCTCCAAGACTCAGACAAGGATTGACGGAATAAATGACGGCAAATGGTATGACGCCTCCAATGACCGCAGGAATGATCTTGCCGTAGTAGCTCTCTACGAGCTCAGTCCGGCCTGGACTCTGTCGGCGGCCTGGACATACTCGTCCGGACGGCCATTGACCGCCCCTGATGAGAAATATGAGATAGCCGGCACCACATGCTATTATTTCTCAGGGAGAAACACCTACCGCACACCTCCGTCACACCGGCTCGATCTGTCGGCGACATATACGCGAGTGACGCGCAGGAATACATCCGTCTGGTCTTTCGGCATCTTTAACGCATATTCGTATCAGAGCCCCTTCGTGATCTATTTTGAAGATGACCCGGAAAAGCCTTCCGGCACCCGTGCGGTGCAGCAGAGCCTTTTCGGCCTTATACCCTCTGTGTCATACACATTAAAGTTCTGAAAAATGAAATCAGGTCATATAGTTGCGTCACTCCATATTCTGCGGTATGTATTGGTATTGCTGCCGGCTGTTGTGCTTTCGAGTTGTGAGAAAGAGCTTGATTTTGAATATCATGAGGTGGAGTCGCCTCTTGTGATTGAGGCCGTGCTTGCCGATGATGGCCCGTCGGTAAGGCTGACGCATACCACCCCCATGAACGAACCGATGGATCTCAGTCCGGTCGCCGGTGCGCTTGTCAGCCTTACTGATCTCACGACAGGAGAGACAAGGGCTCTGCCACTGCGAGATGACGGAGCCTACGGCGATGATATATCCGGTGTGCCGGGACATGAGTATATGATGGATGTCAAAGCCGGAGATAAGAATTTCCGTGCATCCTGCAAGATGGCGCATGGCACAGAGATAGTGGATATGTTCTTCCAGTGGATAAAAATGCCTTATGATTATGTGGCCGTATTGCAGGTGTCATTCAGGGAGGTGCCGGGCGATACTGACAATTGTTACTGGATACGTATCCTCCGCAATGGTGAGGCATACAGCTGGGGAGTGGCGGACAGGCAAGTGGCGGAGGCTGGTATCATCAATGTAGTGACCATGACCTCGCGGCGTGACATTGATGAGGAAGATGAGAGTGATGTGCTGCGTGATGGTGACGAGGTGACGGCTCTCGTGATTCCTGTAAGCCGCAGGATGGCCGACTATCTGACCGCGCTTGAGCTTGACAGCAATGGGCCGCGTATGTGGGCTGGTGATTATTGCTTAGGATATTTTCTCGCCGCTCCGGTAGCTGAAAAGCACGTGATATACCACCCCGACCAACTCACGCATTATGGCCAATAGATAAGCCTCCAGCCCCCTAAAGGGGGAGCGGCTAAGAGGGGGTATTATGGACAAGTCCGGAATCCCTCTCCATCCATTTCCTTAAAAGGAATCTCTGCCACTCCGCCCCTCTGCGTGCGACCCGGGGAGGATTCCGAAGGCAGATCGGTAGGCTCTAAAGAGCCGGTGCGGGATAGGGGCAGATACCGGAGCAGGATTTTTTGTGTAGCAGACTGTAGTGAATGTGCAACAGCTCAGCTGTTGCTGTGGTGGAGAGGAATGGTGATTGCGGGTAGGCTCCTTGCGTCGCCAACCCGCAGCTAACCACGTGCTTCCCCTCCGGGGAATAGCTCCGATGATGTCCCCCCTCTCGACAGAGGAGCTGTTGCACATTTTGGCTCCAGACCTCTTGGCAACTCCCCTTTCAGGGGGACGGGGGCTTGTCTCTGAATTAATGGCCGGTGATGGTGAGCTCGGTGGTGTAATTGGAGGTGTCCGAGGAGATGTGCAGCAGGTAGACGCCTGCTGTGAGTTGCGAGGTGGGCATCGGTGTGGATGCGTCGCCTTCATGCCACAGACGGCCTGCGGTCGTAGAGCCTTACGATAGCCCGATCTGTGCCTTCGCCCTTTCCAGTTATACCCTGGGGTGTGACGGTGATGTCGTAGCCGCCGCTGCCGGACCCATCACCATCATTATCGCAATCCGTCTCATATCCTTCATTTTAGCTTATACTTCCTTATACGCCCTCAGCTTGTGTGCTGACCTTCTCAAATATCATGCCGCGCCAATACAGCCTGTTATCTGTAACTCTAACAAACTCTTTAAGTATTAACATCTTGGTAAATGTATCATCATTGATATATGGTATTGTTATCCTGATTTTCTGGAATAAGTGCTTATTATATTTGCGTTTGTCCGGCAGGAGAGGGATTACCCAACTTTTGAACTCTACTTCTCCATTATTGATTCCATACTCACTTTTGAAAGGGATGTCCAATATATCGCAAGGCTTTATACTGAACAGGAATTTTGCCTCTGAGAATGCTTTTCTGTCAATAGTGATGATCACGGGAATATGTTGCTCTATGTTCTCTTGTGTGTAAGTTGCCGTTTTATTAAAATCTACATTGGAGAAACCGACTGCTTTAATGGTCAGTGGAGTACTGACATTCGGGATATCGAATATCAGCGATGTGCTGTCTTCTGCATTTTCGTATTCTATAGTAAGGTTGTCAAGTGGAGAGAAAAATGGCTCGTCATGATTATCAATTTCAATAAACTCCTTGTTGACAAATTCATAATCGCATACGGCAATGGTGTCATGAATATTAGGGTGAACGTCTATGATAGATAATTTTTGATTCTCAAAAATCATCATGACGGAATCTTCATGACATACGTATATCCTTTTCTCTGCTGGCCAATATGATACGACACTCCGGCATGAGCCCATGATCAATGCAAATAACAGAGCTTGTAATGCTGATGTAAGTTTATTCCCCATAACTGCTATCCTTTTTCGATGGAATACCCGTAATTAATGTATTGAAGAGTATGTTATTCAGTGAATATTCGAAAAAAACAATCGGAGCTGCCTTCCGTAGCTTTAATTTCATATTCGGTGACTTTTCTCCACTTACCACCAAACCATCTGACTCCATCCCTGTTAATACGCATATAAGATTGCGGGACAAAATAACAATATAAGGTTCGGTAACTAAGATTGGGCATCACAACTTCCACAGACTCTATATATGGGTCAGAGTTGTGGTCTGAGAGGCTCAAAGGTGTCTTAAAACTCAGTTTTCCATAATACTGGCCATCCAATCCTACCGGTCGGTATAGATTTCTGAATCTCATCTCAATCATCCCGTCAAGATGGTCTGAAGGGATTGATACAGAAAAACACCTCCCTTTCCTTGTGGCCACATAATTTACGTCATCATGGGTAAAGACGCAAACTATATTACTGTCACGATGATTGGGTGTATGAATATTGATGTCGACATAGTTACATCTTCCGCTACTGATAACAGGAGTAACAGACATTTCAGCAAAAGGATCCTTATGACTCATTGGAACTGGAGTGACGGAATAAAATCCTTTCCCTATTTTTTCTAAGGTAAAGATATTCATGGTGTCTATTATTTCGACAGTACCATATACATCAATACCAAAAATAAGAAAAACACTATCACCGGATATCGACATATATTCCCCTGTGCCGGAGAATGAATAGTATTGTGGACGATCAGCTGACCGGAGAATGACGAAGGATATTATAGAGAGCAAGACTGCAACAATATGTGTTCGATACATCTTATTTAGCTGTTTATTAATCTGTTTTGTCAAGTAAATCGTATATTTCTTTATGAATGTTTTTTGAGCCCGTAAGTTCATGTATAATGATAGAGCAACATATCAACTGATCACAGATATTCGCTGAGGTTAGCATCAGTAATTTTGTTAGTATCCGTGTCGATACATAAGTATTGAGTTCACCAATATTTCTTTCATTTAATGGCTTTCGCCCAATTGTCATGGATTTCACATTTTCAATCTTCCTATGGTCATATTTAAAGTTAATATCGTATAGATCGGCGGGGAGTAATGTGTTAAGTATCAGACTATCGTTCTTCTTTACATATCTATGTAGAAGCTGCATTTCGGGGCGGTCTATTGCATTCATATCGCTGACCCAGGCGGGCAGTGTCCTGGAATCGCCATATACCAAGGGGGTATACCCCATTGCACTACACTCTGCCAGGTATTCAGCAATCACTGATTCGACTCCGATCACTTCCTGGGTAAAAATATAGGAAAACAGGATGGTACACCTTGGGGAATCGTAAAGTATGGAATCAGACATAAACCAATATTTTTGATAACGATTTAATTTACTCATTCCTTTTACATAATTGAACCGTCTTTTTGAGATCGCTGTATCTATGGAATCCCGGTAAATCCAATCAGATTTGTAGCGCCCGGAGTCAAAAGGGAGCTGTCCACCATCTGCCAATATCTCATGACTCGGATAGGCGTACTGTACCACTATTGTCTCATCTGATTTAGACAATTCGTCAAGACTGTTCTTAATTTCTAACAGCACCGTACTGTCTCTCCCACAGATGAACAGACCGCATTCTGAATCACGATTCAGTATATAAACCTGCACCAAGTCCGGATTGGTCAGAAGCCATGCCAGTCCTTTCCTCTTTATCAGGTCCTGCTTGACTTTTATCCAAGGTGTATAATTGGTTATATTGTTAGGTATATGAAATTCCAAGGAGCCGATTATATGTATCGCGCCTGATACTTTTGTTGAAATGATCAATAATATAATGAGAACATATATCAATCGGATATTTAATTTCTTAGCATCCATGATATTTTCATTAATATATTCAATAATCGATATGGTACAGAATCACACTTGTTTGTATAATGTTCCGAATGATGTCCTTCGAAATAATTTAAAAAATGATTAGATCCTGCTTTATATGTTTACGGAAAATTTGGGTGATAGGAAAACCAGCTTTTATGAATTGATTTCCCATTAATTTCTGTTTGCACAGTATTGATGCAACCTTCAAGATTTAATTCAAACAACTGTTCGGATAAATGCTCACTGCTAATATTTATAGAAGTCGTTTAAACTTATTACAAATTAACATTTCGAGATTATTTACGAGGCGATTTTGAGCTTTTTGAGGGAGCGATGGGGATCCATCGTGACCGGGGAAAGAGAAAAAATCGACCGTAAAGAATCCGAAAGGTTAACAATGTGGGTAACATCATATATGGATTTAACATTTTGTAATAAGTTTAAACGACTTCATAGTATGAATATAGGCAAAAGTCTGCGCCTCATACTCAATATTGACATCGTTCAGCTCTGGAGTAATTGTTTGATAGGCATGGTATGTCTCTTCCGCAATTACTTCATGGATGTAAATACCTTTTAATTCGGAGGAAAGTGTTATAGTATTATTTATTTTATTGAATACACCTAAATTAGGCTTATTTGGATCATTTGACGTTATTTCACCAAATTGAAATGTAAACTCCACATCAGATTTTTCAAGTTCACTAAACACGTATTCAAACAGTTTGCCTTTTCGTTCTTCAGTAATCTGTGCTTTAAGTTTCTCTACATCTTTTCCCTCATATTTCACTACCATGCCGGTCGGGTCGGTGAACATGATAGGGTTGGCGCCGCAGTAGAGGTAGGAGTGGACGGGGAGGTATTTGTCGCGGAGGGGGTCGGGGGTGTGGAACAGCAGGATGGTGGGGTCGTAGGTGCGCGCGGTGAAGTCGAGCAGGTTGGCCCCGGCCGTGGTCAGGTATTCCTTGCCGCCGTAGAGGTAGGGGTTGGCCGTGGAGGGCAGCAGGGGATTGCGCCCCGAGCGCGCCGTGGCAAGTATGTCGCTGCTCTCGCCCATCAGCATGCCGTAGGGATAGTAGTGGTGGTCCTGCTCCACGTTGCCGTCGCTGTCGGTGACCTGACGCACGTTGCCCTGGTGGTCGCGTATGTAGTAGTGCATCCTCCCCGAGGCGATGTAGCCCGCGGGCGTGTCCACGCTTGCCTTTATATGACACCGGAGAAATGATTTTTTCATAGGAGGAGGATTTTTCATTCTAACTATTTCCCAAAGATACACAGATAATTTAGAAACGCAAAAGAATCAGCCCACAAATTTAGATGTTTAAAAGCAAATTATCATAAGAGCGGCTGTAAAGTGGGAGTGGCTATGAGGGTGTCATGGACGAGACAAGTCCGGGATGGGGAAGTCAGCCCCCCCAACCCCCCTAAAGGGGGAGCAGCCATGATGATGTCATGGACGAAACAAGTTCGGGATGGGGAAGGATTCCGTAGGCAGATCGGTTGGCTCTAAAGAGCCGGCGCGGGATCAGGGCAGATGGCTCGCAGGATTTTTGGTGGGAGCTGTTGCACATTTTGGCTCCAGACCTCTTGGCAACTCCCCCTTAGGGGGCCGGGGGCTTGCTTATTCAGGGGATTGGGGGGCGGCGAGGTTGCGGAGGAGCTGGGCGAGGGGGATGCGGCTCATGGCGGAGGTGGCCGAGAGCTTGCGGAAGCGGGAGGCGGAGCACGTGGCAAGGTCGTCGGCGGTGAGGAGCGCGAGTGGATGTGTCTGGTTTAATTCGTCGATGTCGGTAGAGACGGCGTGGCGGTTGTGCGGACAGACACGCTGGCACTCGTCGCAGCCGTAGATCCAGCCCCCCAGACGGACATCAGGCGGCAAAGGTCCCCTGTGCTCAATCGTCAGATAAGATACGCAGCGTCGCGCGTCGCATGAGCCGTCACCGGCAAGCGCATTGCCCGGACAAGCCCTGACACAGGCACGGCAGCCGCCGCAGTCATGCACCGCCAGAGGCGGAGTGGGGGAGGCCTCGCCGGTCCACAGCACTTCACCTAAGAATACGTATGAGCCCGTGCCCGGCACTATCAGCTGATTGTTGAGCCCGATGAATCCGACTCCGCATTTAGCGGCCCAGTAGCGTTCGCGCAGCGGAGCCGTGTCTACGGCTACACGTGTGTCACCCCCGTAAGTATCCTTTATCATGTCGGCGAGCCGCAGCAGCCGCTGTCTCACCACGATATGATAGTCGGTAGCGAGGGCATACGCCGCCACCTTGCCCGGCAGGCGGCATGAAGTGAGGTCGCTGTGGTAATTGAAGGCGCAGCACACCATCGAGCGGGCACTGTCAAGCAACAAGGCCGGATTATCGCGCACGTCAGAATACCTGCGGCAGAACTCCATCGAGGCGCATGCCCCGTCCTCAACCCAGCGGGAATAGATATCGCGGGCCGCTGCATCCACCGGCTCCACGGCGGCTATGCCACACGCCGAGGCTCCGACACCGAGGGCCATGCGGCGGATATCTTCGCTACATAGGGAGGGGGAGTAGCTCATAACCTTCGTTCTTCAGCCATTCGATGGCCTGCGGCAGTGCCACATGCAGATTCTTCCAAGCCTTGAGTGAATCATGAAACACGATGATGGAGCCCGAGCGCGTATACCGCTTCACATTCTGGAGCACACGCTCAGGAGACACATTCCTGTTATAGTCGCGTGTGACAATGTCATACATTATGATATTGAACTTCTTCTTTATGGCGCGGGCCTGTCCCCACCGCATTATGCCGTGGGGCGGACGGAAGAGGATGCTGTCAATATACGCATCAGCCTCCCTTACGTCACGCAGATATGTTATGCCAGTCACCTTCATGCCCTGTGTGTGATGCATGGTGTGATTGCCGTAGCTGTGACCGCGCTTGATCACCTCCTGCATCAGAGCGGGATAACGGCGGGCATTGTCTCCCACCCAGAAGAACGTGGCCTTCACGCCATACCGGTCGAGCACGTCGAGCACCCAGGGGGTCACCTCGGGTATCGGGCCGTCATCAAAGGTGAGATAGGCCACCTTGCGCCCCTTGCGCTTAATACGCCATATCGCTTCCGGAAACAGGAGGCGATATGGCAGAGGTGGAAATTCGACAAGCCGTGAGAATATGGACATTACTTGAGCGCGGGATGCAGGCTGCGTATTGCCTCGACGGTGAGACCGTGGTCAGCGGCCATCTTGTCCATTATCTTCTTACGGTCGAATCCGTTATTGTCAAGCATTGTGGCCATTTCGGCAGCCAAGGCGAAATCCCAACCGTCGGAGCCGTAGCCTGCGGCCATCTGACTGAGTTCAGACGGAGAAGCCACATCCACGAGCACAAACGGGAACGCGTAATATCTCATGTAGGGATCTGTGAGCTGGCTGATGACATCGAGCCCGGCGGCATTTTCGGTGCGGTTGGCCGACAGCTTCCGGGCCAGGTCGATCAGGCTCTGGAGTCCGGCGAACATCGTGAAATTGTAGCGTGCGCTGCCCTCGGTGACACCGAGCTGGCTGAGACCGCCTTCGTTGCGCACCGACAGGGCGTAACGTGCCTGCTGAGCGTATCGGTCGAGACCGGCGGTCACTATCTCCTGGGCATGCTTCAGGTCGCTCTCGTTACCCGTCTTGGCATACAGCGAGATATATGCGCCGGCAGTGAGGATATCAAGCGAGTTTTCAAACTGGGCTGTCTTCACCGGCATCTTCACCAGCATCATGTCGAGCAGGTTGCGGGCCATATCGTATCGGGTCTGCGGCACCGTCATACCATTGTCGGTGGCCCATTTGCGGGCAAAGGCGGATGCGGGCATGTCGCCTGTCTTGATTAACTCGGATGCGGTCTCCACCATCGAGCTCCTGACAGTAGATACCATGCGGCGCACTGTCTCGTCGAGATAGAGGTCGGAGTTATGCGCCTCATCGTCAAGTCCGCCCCAGCGGAATTTAGATACGATATTCTCATAGGCCTTCTCCACCATGGGCGATGAGGGCGCACCCGCAAACGGTGTCACCTGGTAGGCGAGACCCGTCATGGACAGATAGGGCGCGAGATTCAGATAATACGACTCGGGCACTGTGGTGGCGAAGTAGACCGGACGCTTGAATCCGCCGTTGACCGAGTTGGCCACGATGTCAAAGCTCAGCAGCTTGCTCAGACCGGCGGTGTTGCCTGTAAACGGAGTCACAGCCATGACATCGCCGAGATACGGCAGACGTGTCACTGAGTCAATCGACTCGGGATTGATACCGAAGGCCTTGTAGGTCGCTGCCTTATCGAGCGGCAACATCATCTTGCGGTGGTCGAATACCTTCAGCTCATGGCCGTAGAGGTCTCTTGGGGGTGTGGCGTAGAATGATTTGAGCACCTCGTTGGCATCGGGTAGCACGGAGTCGTTCTCGTTGTCGGGAATGACGTATGCGTATGCGAGCTTGTCGTAGGCGTAATCACCGGGCTTGGCGTACATATCCACGGCTCCGGCCTGGTAATAGGGATAGTTGAGCTGGTTGGCATACCATCCGGTGGAGAGATACGAGAGGTTGATCACACGCACGTCTGTGCGCACACCCTCCACCTCCTGGGCATACCATAGCGGGAATGTGTCGTTGTCACCGTTGGTGAATATGATGGCGTTGTCATCGAGCGAGTTGAGATAATTCTCGCCGAAGTCACGCGCGGTGTAGCGGTGAGAGCGGTCGTGGTCGTCCCATGTCTGCGACACCATCTGCAGCGGCACCGCGATACCGATCACCACGGCCACGATGGCGGTGACGAGCTGTATGTTGGCGGGTGCTTCGGGCTTATCCACGGCTGCGGCACCCTTATCAGTCTTGGCCTTGGTGCCTTTGGGCTTGCGGGTAAGCAGGGAATTGACCAGGATGGAGATAGCCGGCACGCCCATACCTACCCATATCGAGAAGGCGTAGAACGAACCTGCGAATGCATAGTCGCGCTCGCGGGGCTGACCTGTGGGCTGGTTGAGGTAGAGCACGATGGCGATACCCGTCATGAAGAACAGGAAGAATACCACCCAGAATTGCTCGATGCCTCGCTTGGGATTGTTGCGGTGTATGAAGAGCGACTGCCACAGCAGGCCGATGAGACCGAGTATGAGCGGCAGCATGTAGAATACGTTGTGCCCCTTGTTGCCGGTCGAGAATTCATCGGGCAGCAGCGACTGGTCGCCCAGACGCTTATTGTCGATAAAGGGGATTCCCGATATCCAGTTGCCCATGTGCGGCTCACCGTTGCCCTGTATGTCGTTCTGGCGGCCTGCGAAGTTCCACATGAAATAGCGCCAGTACATGTGATTGAGCTGGTAGTTGAAGAAATAGCGCAGGTTGTCGGCAAATGACGGCTTCCAGCCGTAAGTGTCAGGCGAGGCGGCTCCCTCGGTGAGAGTGAGAGGCTTCATCTCGTTGAGATACATGCCGAGCTCCATCATCGGGACATAGCCCTGTTCGGCCCATGTCTGCAGGGTCTCACGCGGCACCCTCATGGGCAGGGTCTCGAGATCGGTGTTGACGTAGCCCGACCAGCTCTTGTAGCCTTCGATATGCGATGGATCGCTGCTGTACATACGCGAGAACAGCATCTTGGTGTCGGCCGCGTATTCATATTCGGGCGAGTAAGCCTCGCGCACATATTCATCGGGCTGCAGCGAGTCGGTCTTCGCTATCTTTGTATATACCTTGTCACCGTGGTCTACGGCGCTGCCTGATGCATCGCGCAGTATGCCGTCCACGGCCACTGTCTTGGGTATGCCGTTCTTGTCCACCGGCACGTAGTATACTGGATTACCCTCGGCGTCGGTGGTCTGACGTGTGTCGAGCTCCTCAGCGAAAATCTGTCCGTAGAGCAGGGGCGTGTCGCCATATTGCTCGCGGTTGAGGTATGATGACAGGGTGAAGACGTTGTCGGGGGCGTTCTGGTTCATCGGGGTATTGGCTGATGCGCGTATCAGCAGCAGGGCGTACGACGAGTATCCGATAAAGATCACAAACACACATATGATGCAATCAGTGAGGATGCGCACCGGCAGTGTCTTGCAGACTCCGAACAGATAGATGGCCAGACCGAGCAGAAGCACCACCCATACTATCGTATTGTGACTGATGAAGGTGAGGCCCGAAAGCATGGCGATGAGATAAGTGTAGATCTTGATAGCCTTGGCGTTGGGCTTGGGAGCGTACAGGGCGCGGATGGCGAGAGCGAACACCGCCACGAGCACAACCGCGTATATCAGCGCTCCGGCGTTATAGCTCAGACCCACGGCATTGACAAAGAAGAGCTCGAATGCCTGCGCTACCTTTACGAATCCCGGCACCAGGCCGAAGAGGATGAGCGCCACCAGCACCACAGAGATGCCCAAGGCTATCAGCGAGCCCTTGGCTGTGGTGTTGCTGTACTTGCGGTAGTAGAACACGAGCACGATGGCCGGTATACACAGCAGGTTGAGCAGGTGTACGGCGATGGATACGCCTATGGTGTAGGCGATGAGTATGAGATAGCGGTCGCTGTTGGGCTCGTCGGCATGGTTTTCCCACTTGAGTATTAGCCAGAACACCAGGGCGGTGCAGAATGACGAGAACGCATATACCTCGCCTTCGACAGCCGAGAACCAGAATGTGTCGCTCCAGGTATAGACCAGGGCGCCGCATAAGCCGCCCCCCATGATCAGCAGCATCTGGGGCAGGGTGACAGACGGGGCGTCATCCTTTACGATGATACGGCGCACCAGATGGGTGATCGTCCAGAACAGCAACATTATCGTGGCCGCGCTCAGCAGGGCCGACATAGAGTTGACCGCCACCGAGGCCTTGGTGATGTCGCCGCCGAAGACGGTGACGAAGAATCGTGCCGTGAGCATGAATATAGGGTTGCCCGGCGGGTGGCCGATCTCGAGTTTAGCACCCTGGGAGATGAATTCCGGACAATCCCAGAAACTTGCCGTGGGCTCGATGGTGAGCAGATAAGTGACCGCGGCCACTGCAAAGCACACCCAGCCCAGCGTGTTGTTTACGATATTATATACGTTTTTATTTTTCATTATGAGAAAAATTATTTTAGTGTGCAAAGTTAATTAAAAACGTGTAATGGAGGTTTGCTTTAACATATTTTTTTTCAACGTGAAGATTTCTGCTCAAAAAAACGTTAATTTTCATTGAAAATTTTGGTGAGAACGAAATAATGCCTACCTTTGTGCCCGGGTAAGTTCTCGGCATGCTCCCTCCGAATCCCCCAGGGCCTGATCGAAGCAAGGGTAGGAGGTTGATGCGGCGCGAAGTAACTTACCTTTTTTTTATTC
>CAZBWZ010000059.1:0-13354 GCA_964495725.1 uncultured Bacteroides sp. | reverse complement strand
AACTCATTTATTTTCAACGGCATAAATTAAATTTTAACGAAGTATTGTCATAATATTATAATTACCTTTGCAGAACTTAAAATCCAATACGATGACAGACGTGAAAAAATATACCATCAGGATAATCCTATATATGTTTGTGCTTGTGCTGTCTCTGCCCGTGGTGGGGTGCAAGGAAGAGAAACGCTACCGCATCGGGGTGTCGCAGTGCAGTCAGGATGACTGGCGCAAAAAGATGAACGATGAGATCAACCGCGAGATCATGTTTCACCCTGAGGCCGAGGTGGAGATACGCTCGGCCGATGACAGTAACGAAAAGCAGATTGCCGACATACGCTACTTCGTGGACAACGGATTTGATATCATCATCGCAGCGCCTAATGAGGCCGATGCCATCACACCTATAATAAAGGAGGTGTATGAGTCGGGTGTGCCCGTCATCCTCTTTGACAGGGAGATCAACGGAGACACCTACACTGCGCAACAAGGTGTCGACAACTACGGGATAGGCCGAGCCGCCGCCCGATATGCCCACAATCTTGTAGGCTCAGGTGGCAAGGTGATCGAGATCTACGGTCTCACGGGGTCTACACCCGCAGTGCAGCGTCATATGGGTTTTCATGACGAGGCAAGCGTCAACGGCCTGAATGTGATAGGTCTGGCCCACGGCAACTGGAATTATGAGGATGCCGCCGAGGTGGCCGATTCACTGCTGAGCGAGCACCCGGATGTCGACCTGATATTTGCGCATAATGACCGTATGGCTATCGCCGCCTCTGAGGTGGCTACTAAAAAGGGACTGGATGTCAAGGTGATAGGTATCGATGCCGCACCCGAGATTGGTATCAAGGCTGTGGCTGACGGCTTGATAGACGCTACATTTCTATATCCTACCGAGGGATACGGCCTGATACGTACTGCCCTGGCGATATTGGAGGGGAAGCCATACAACCGGGAAAACAGACTGCCTCTGGCCTCGGCCGTGGATAAATCAAACGCCGACATACTGTTGTTGCAGAACGAATCTCTCAAGGAAGAGACATCGAAGATACAACTGCTTAAATCTGAGGTAGATGAATATCTGACACTGTATTCCTACCAGACTACTCTGTTTTATGCCGCAATAGCCATCGTCGTGCTGTTGTTCGGATTCCTGTTTATGCTGCTGAGGTCTTTCTGGCAGCACAAGAAGCATCAGAAAATGCTTGTCGAGCAAAACGAACTCCTTGCCCGCCAGCGTGATACAGAAAAGAAGCTAAATGAGCAGCTCAATGCCGCGACTCAGTCAAAACTGATATTCTTCACCAACGTGTCACACGACTTGCGCACGCCCCTCACCCTGATAGCCGAGCCGGTGGAGCAGCTCGAGAAAGCCGACTACCTCACGCCGTCGCACCGCACATTGATGAAGATAGCCAATAAGAATGTGAAGATACTGCGACGCCTTATCAATCAGATACTTGACTTTAGAAAATACGAAAACGGCAAGCTGCAGGTCAACCTCACCGAGGTGCATATCGCCGATCTGATCAGGGACTGGGCCGAGTCATTTGTGGAAATAGCACGCAACCGCGAGATAAAGCTCACTATCGATATTCATCCGGATCCGTCTGTGACTTTGGCCATAGATACGGAAAAGATAGAGCGGGTGTTTTTCAACCTTATGTCCAATGCCATCAAATACACTCCCCGCAACGGCAAGATCCATCTTGTATGCACCTGTGACGACTGCCAATTGTCTTTCAGCGTGGAGGATACCGGCCGCGGAATATCTGAGGAGGACTTGGTGAATATCTTCGACCGGTTTTATCAGGTGGACAAGATCCATCCCGACGGCTCGGGTATCGGCCTGTCCCTGGCCAAAGCATTCGTGGAGCTGCATAGCGGCAATATCGAGGTGGAGAGCGTCGCAGGCAAGGGCAGCAAATTTACGGTGCTCATACCCGTGTGCCATGTGGAGCCGGCTGAGGACATAGCCGTGCCACGGGTGATATCTGAGAGCGAGATGAAGGTAGAACTCAATGAAATCGTAAGCGAGGCTGAGGTAGACAACGATGATAGACCGCTACTGCTGGTGATCGATGACAATGCTGACATCAGGATGTTGATAAGGGAGTTGCTCTCAACAGATTACCGTATTATTGAAGCTCAGGACGGCAGACAGGGCATCAGACTTGCCTCAAAGTATGTACCCGACCTGATCATCTGCGACGTGATGATGCCTGTGATGGACGGCATGGAGTGCTGCCGGCTTATAAAGGAGGAAATCTCGACCTCACACATCCCCATACTGATGCTCACCGCATGCAGCATGGACGAGCAGCGCATCCAGGGATACGAAAGCGGAGCCGACGGGTATCTGTCAAAGCCGTTCGACAGCAAGATGCTGAAGATGAGATGCGAGAACCTGATTGAAAACCGCAAGCGCGTAAATAACGTACTCGGCGGCTCGGCTAACCTCTCACCCCGGACAGCGGTCCGGGATAACAAAGACCAGCCGACATCGAAAGCTCCCGGCGATATCGAAAACGCCTTTTACGGTCAATTCGTAGGGCTCGTGAACAAGGAGATAGGCAATCCTGATCTGAATATCGACTCTCTCGCGGCGAAGATGGGACTCGGGCGTTCGCAGTTCTACCGCAAGATAAAGGCCCTGACAAATTACTCACCAGTAGAGTTGCTGCGTAAGATAAGGCTCACCAAGGCCCGTGACATGCTGTCATCCACAGACAAGACTATCAGTGAGATAGCTTACGAAGTGGGATTCTCGGCCCCGGCATACTTCACCAAAGTATTCCGCGAGACATACGGAGAATCGCCCTCGGAGATGAGGACACGGTTGGGAATCAAGGTATAGAGGTATATATACGTTGGATGATCAGGTAATTCATAACACATATAAATATACAGGACGACAATAAAATATAACAGCCCATGCAGAAATTTACGAAGATAGTGGCGACGATATCCGACAGACGGTGTGATGTGGAGTTTATCAAGTCTCTGGCAGAAGCCGGAGTGAATATTGTGCGCATGAATTCAGCACACATGGACTACGACGGATTCCGCAGAGTGGTGGAGAATACACGTGCCGCCGACAGCTCTCTGGGTGTGATGATGGACACCAAGGGCCCCGAGATACGCACCACCGTGACATACAATGGAGAGCCGGTGGAATACAAGGCCGGAGACAAGGTGAGATTCTACGGAAATCCTGACGGCCTCACCAGTGAGGAAGACATATACCTTAATTATAAGGCTATAGCAAAGGCATTGAAAACCGGTGACCGGATACTGATCGACGACGGCGAGCTGGCGTTTCGTGTGCTCGGGGTGGAAGGCGACACCATATATTCAGAGGCCGAGAATGACGGTAAACTCGGACCGCGCAAAAGTGTCAACCTGCCCGGTGTGAAAATCGACCTGCCGGCCGTGACCGAGCGCGACCGCCGCAACATAGGCATAGCCGCACACCTCGGTGTCGACTTCATCGCCCATTCATTCGTGCGCTCAGCCGCCGATGTGCGTGAGGTACAGCGGATACTCGACGACCTGCGCTCACCAATAAAGATTATTTCCAAGATTGAGAATCAGGAGGGTATAGACAATTTCAACGAGATACTCAATGAATCATACGGTATCATGGTGGCCAGGGGCGACCTCGGTATCGAGGTGCCCGCCGAGCGAATCCCCGGCATACAGGTGATGATGATAAATAAATGTATAGCGGCACATAAACCGGTGATAGTGGCCACACAGATGCTCCACACCATGATTGAGCATCCGCGTCCCACACGTGCCGAGATCTCCGATGTGGCCAATGCGGTGTATCAGCGGGCTGATGCCATGATGCTATCCGGCGAGACCGCCAACGGCAAGTATCCGGTGGAGGCCGTCCGCACCATGACCCGTGTGGCCAAGGAGGTGGAGACCTCGATGAAGTCGAAATATGAGATAGTGCCGCTCACCGACGCAGATATCCGTGCCTTCCTGTCACGCCAGGCCGTGCTCTCGGAGGTGAGGGTAGGCACGCGTGCGATATTCACCGATGCCTACACCGGCACGTCGGCACGTATCGTGGCCTCATTCCGTGGCAATAATCCCACATTCGCCATATGCCACAACAGGGAGGTACAGCGCTGGCTCGGGCTCAGCTACGGAGTAGCGGCTTATTATTTCCCGCATGTCAACTACGACCCTCACAAGCACTCGGTAGAGGCTGTGAGCCGTATCGTCAAGGATGAGCATATCAGTCTCCACGACCGCATAGCCTACCTCAGGGGAAACCGCAGCGGCACCAACGCCCTTGAGATCATCACTCCCGGAGAGATTATCTATCCGGAGGTAGATTAAGCTAAGAAATGAGTTGTGGATATGCAAGAGCCGGGGATTTCTCCGGCTCTTATCATATTATGTGACGATTTAGTGATACTGACACAGTGTCAGGTTATTAAGAATCGTGCATTATGTATTAATTTTGTAGCATCGCCCAATTTTTTATACTCAATGCAACACTATTGTTAACATCTGCGTTAAGGGTCAGCATATCTTTGTGGCAGAAATTTTTTTAACCCTAAAATACTAACCAGATGAAAAAAACAATTCTCAGTGCATTATTGCTAATGATGTTAGCGATTGCCGCACAAGCACAGAATATCACTGTGCATGGGACCGTTGTTTCAGCTCTCGATGACGAACCCCTGATCGGGGCCAGCGTCGTAAGCGACACTCAGGAGAAACTCGGTGTCACCACCGATTTCGACGGTAATTTTGTGATAACGGTGCCCGAAGGATCCAACCTCACAATATCCTATATAGGGTATGTATCCAAGACCGTCAAGGCTGAGCCGCAGCTCACCGTAGCCCTGTCTGAAAACTCAGAGCTGCTCGATGAAGTGGTGGTAGTCGGTTACCAGACAATGCGCAAGGCCGACCTTACCGGTGCGGTGGCCGTGATGAACATGAAGGAACCGCTGAGTGAGAATTCAGGTAACATCATGAGCTCAATGGCTGGCAAGCTCCCGGGCGTGAATGTCATCCCCGACGCCGCTCCCGGCGGTGTGGGCTCGATAAGGGTGCGCGGTATGTCCACCGCCAACTCAAGCAACGACCCTCTCTATATAATAGATGGTGTGCCTACCGACAATATCAACTGTATCAACCCGTCGGATATCGAGAGTATGCAGGTGCTGAAAGATGCCGCATCTGCCTCGATTTACGGATCGCGCGCTGCCAACGGTGTCGTGATCATCACCACCAAGCAGGGTAAAGGCGACCGCATGACAATCAATGTAAACTATGCAGCCAGCGCACAGACCATAGCCAAGCGCTACAAGATGCTCAATGCCGAGCAATGGGGCCAGGCCTACTGGACGGCTTCGGCCAACTCGCATATAGCTCCCTCTCACGTGCTCTATGGCTCAGGTGCAACTCCGGTGCTCCAGCAGTATGTAGATGGCAATCCCAACTTCCCCACCACCAACACCGACTGGCAGGACCAGATCTATCACACAGCATGGACCAACAACCTCACCGCCTCCATCTCAAACAACACAGAGAAGGGATCAGTGATGATGTCGCTCAACTATATCAACCAGAACGGTAACATCCACGATACATTCTATGAGAGATATTCTGCACGTATCAACTCACGCTACGATTTCAACAAATACGTCAGCGTAGGCGAGAATCTCGTCGTGGCCCGCTGGACCAACCGCGGCGTGGACGTGGCCGGTGACCGCGGTATCCCGTTCACAGCCATGAGCCAGCATCCCGCGCTGCCCGTGCGCGGTCTTGACGGAGCATGGACCCTCCCGCTCAGTCTTATCGGCAGTGACCTTGCCAATCCCGTGCAGCTCATCGCCAACGCCAGGGACAACGACCTCGCATCATGGCGCATACTCGGCAACGCTTATCTCGAAGTGAAGCCCATCGACGGCCTCACACTCAAGACCAACATCGGTATAGAGCACAGCCAGTATTTCAACAACACCCTGGGCCGCTCAGTCAACCCCGGCGATGTCAACAGCATGTCGAGCGTATACGGACAGGGCGACACCTGGACATGGACCAACACAGCCAACTACAATGTGACATTCGCCGAGCACAACCACCTCACCGTGCTCATCGGCTCGGAGGCAATCGGATACACATTCCGCGACCTCTCGGCATCGCGTGAGGATTATGCTTTTGAGGATGCGGATTACATGCAGATCGGCGCCGGTACCGGTACACGCAACAACGGTGGTGGCAAGACTCAGTGGTCAGTATTCTCGCTCTTCGGCAACGCCGACTACAACTACGGTGACCGCTATCTGGCATCATTTACCATCCGCCGCGACGAGAACTCACGTTTCGCCAAAGGCTACCGCGCCGGTGTCTTCCCCGCCTTCTCACTGGCATGGCGTCCCACACAGGAAGCTTTCTTCCCGAAGAACGAAGTGCTCAACGATCTCAAGATCCGCTACTCTTGGGGACAGAACGGTAACGCCAACATACCTTCGCTCTATCCCGCCTACTCATACTATATCTTCAACACAGGCAACGGCGCCTACGACCTCAGCGGCACCAACTCATCCACCACATCAGGTATCACACTGGCAAGCACCGGTAACCCCAAGCTGAAATGGGAGACAACCTATCAGAACAATATCGGTGCCGACCTCACATTCTTCAACGGTGCCCTCAATGTCACCGCCGACTACTATATCAAGAAGACAAAGGACATGCTCACGATTCCGCCGGCTCTCGACGTGGCAGGTGAGAACGCAGCGATCTGGCTCAATACCGGTGACATGAAGAATACCGGCTGGGAGGTATCACTGGCCTACCGCAGCCCCGCCTACGGCGACTTCACATGGAACGGATCAGTGAACATCTCGCAATATAAGAACAAGCTCGAGAGACTCAACTCACGCCAGAAATTTATCGGCGGTGACCAGCGTCTCATCCCCGGCCAGGCCATGGGCGTATACTACGGATACGTATGCGACGGTATCTTCAAGAACGACGAGCAGGTGGCCAACCACGCATTCCAGACAGGTGCCGCACCCGGTCGCCTCATCTACCGTGACCTCGACGGCAACGGTGTGATCGACGACAACGACCGCTGCATCATCGGTGACCCCAATCCCGACTTGTCGATGGGTATCAACCTCGGTTTCAAATACAAGGCTTTCGCTCTTGATATGTTCTTCGCCGGTGACTTCGGCTTCGATATCCAGAATCATATGAAGCGTCAGCTCCTGTCTATGAACTACGGCAACCTCGCCACCAACCGCGGAGTCGACATCCTCAACGCCTGGACCTACGACAATCCTAACTCGGATATCCCGGCCCTCTCGCTCACCGATGACAACAACGAGTCACGCTTCTCGACCTATTATGTGGAAGACGGATCATACATGAAGATGAAATACATCAAGCTCTCATATACGTTGCCTAAGAACATCATCGGCAAGATCGGCGCCACAAACCTCGATGTGTACGGACAGGTAGAGAACCTCTTCACCATCACGAAATATTCCGGACTCGATCCGGAGATCCTGCCGGGTGAATACGGCGCACATATCGACAACGGTGCATATCCGCGTCCGCGTACATTCACTATCGGTCTCAACCTTCAGTTCTAAGCCTCTTGAATCAGCAATCAGCATAAATTCAGAAAAAATGAAAAATTTCAGCAATATAATAAAAAACGCGCTGTGCGTGACTGCCATAGCCTCGATGGCGATCGCCGGCACATCCTGCAATGATCTGCTCGACACCAAGCCTCAGGGTGTATTCACCGACGAACAGATCGGAGACGGCGAGGCCGTGGACCTCATGACAGCCGCCTACGCCACTCTCCTGTGCCACTATTTCGGCAACAACGAGTCGTTTGCCGGACCGATCAACAACTGGGTATTCGATGTACGCTCAGATGATGCCCTCAAGGGTGGCGACGGTGTGACCATGGAAGGCTACATACATCAGCTCGAAGTGGGCAACGTGCAGAGCGACAATGATGTGGCCAACTTCAAGTGGCGCAACAACTACTATTCGGTAAGCCGCTGCAACACTGCTATCCGCGGTATCCTGAACGCCGGAGCGATCTCAGACGCCAACAAGGCCACTTACGTGGCCGAGATGAAGACCCTGCGCGCCTATTACTACTTCGACATGCTGCGCATCTTCAAGAAGTTTCCCTATTTCGATGAGACCGTGACCGATCCGAGCGCCTGCCGCGCCGACGAATATACCCGCGACCAGATAGCCGGATTCATCAAGCAGGACCTGCGTGACAGCTACGAGTTGCTGCCCGAGAGCCAGGAGCAGCCCGGCCGATTCAACAAGTATGTGGCCGCCGCCCTGCTTGCGCGTGTCGACCTCTTCACATCAGACTGGGCCGAGGCTGAGAAGTATGCCGGATATGTGATATCAAGCGGTAAATACCAGCTGTATCCCAACTTCCTGGACATGTCGAAGCCTGAGTACAACAACCAGTATGAGTCAGTGCTCGCAATTCAGTTCTCATCGGCCAACTCACCCGATCAGTTCAACTTCTGCAACTGTCTCAACTGCACATGGTCAGAGGGCAACCTCTACGGCAACGGCGATGATTTCTATCTCGCATCGCAGAATCTCGTGAACGCATTCCGCACTGATGCCAACGGTCTGCCTCTGCTCGACGGCGGCAACAACGTGGGTAACGTGGACAAGGCCGATTACGAGGGCAATGTAGACCCGCGTCTCGACTTCACACTCGGCCGCATCGGCATGCCCTGGCGCTCACATACCTATAACGAGAAATGGTGTCGCAACCTTGAGCTCTACGGCCAGTATTCAGGCAAGAAGCCTTATCCGGCACCCGAATCACCGTATGTCAAGCCCGGTATCGTGCCCTGGGGCGCTTCATCGCTCAACTGTATACTCATCCGCTATGCCGACGTGATGCTGATGAAGGCCGAGGCCCTGATCGAGCAGAACAAGAATCTTGACGAAGCACGCAATCTCATCAACGATATCCGCAAGAAGGCCGCCCGCTCGGTAGATGCGTCATACGAGCCCGTGGACTGCAATCCCATGGTGGCCAATTACGCCGTGGAGGAATATCCCGCCACAGGCTGGAATCAGGACTATGCCCGCAAGGCTGTGCGCATGGAGCGCCGTCTGGAGCTGGCCATGGAGGGTCTGCGCTGGTTTGACCTCGTGCGCTGGGGCAATGTAGTGGAGACTGTCAACAACTATTACGCAACAGAGGGCAAGATCCGCACCTATTACGAGGGTGCCAATCTCACCGAAGACGAGATTTACTTCCCGATCCCTGTAAATCAGGTGGACAATGCTGGTGACCTCTATAAATAATCATATCAAAAATCACGAAAATGAAAAAGATACATTCATATAGCTTCGGACTTCTGGCAGTGGTGCTCGCCTGCCTGTTGGGCTCCTGCTCCGATTTCGAACCCACCGGTATGCCTGACGTACCCGTGCTGACAAAGGCATCGGATCTCACGGCACAGGTCAACGGACGCAAGATCAACCTGACATGGAATCTGCCCGCCGACAACAACATCACCGGTGTGAGGATACTGATCAACGGTGATAACAACTCGGCTATCACACTTGCCGGACATCCCACCGAGTATACTCTTAAAGGTCTCACCCTGGCTAAGGATTATCTCTGCACCGTGAAGGTGATGTATGACGGAGGCTATGTATCCGAGGGCGTGTCGGTGAGCGCAAAGATGCCCGATCAGCTCGAAGGCGTGAAGATGGCCTATCTGATGACTGCCACTGATATCGCCTCGCTGCCCGATGATGATGAACGCGCAGCCGCCACATGGTTTGCCGCCCAGCCTGACGCCGAGCTTATCCAGCCCTCTCAGATTGCATCTCTCGATCCTGATTTCTATCCGGTGATATGGATTGAGATCGACCGTGTGGGTATGCCCTTCGGCTGGGAGAATCTCCCGGCTGAGATCACCAACGCCACCACTATCGCGGCCCTGAAGGAGTATTCAGCCAACGGCGGCAGCTTCTATCTGGCGAATATGGCCACACAGCTCACCGTGCCTCTGGGATTCGTACCTGACAATATGGCTCCTACCGTGTTTGGCAACGGCGACGGTGGCTGGGGCGATGATGTATGGGTGATCAATCCTTATCTCGGATGGGACTTCCGTAACGGCAGCGACCAGGGATTCTATGACCGCACGGCCCATGCCATCTTCAAGGGCCTGAAACTCGAAGACCCCAATAACTATGGCTATGAGACACTGCCCCTGATCGGCCCGGGTCAGCGCGAAGACCACAACTGCATGTGGGACTGCAATATCTATGGCCGCGGCAATCAGCCCGACGTGATCCGCAACTTCGAGGTCACCACCAATTCGCTCGTGCTCGCCACATGGGGACACGTACGCGACCACTGTGTGGCCGGTCTGGTGGAATTCTACGCCAATGCCGATCATGGCCGCTGCATCGCCAACGGTCTGGCCGCTTACGAGTGGAACCAGAACTCAGGTGTCAACCCTTACCAGCACAATGTAGAGCAGCTCACTGCCAATATACTCGATTATCTGAAATAAATCCTGTCAATCATCAGAATCGTCAGATTGAGTCAGATTAGGGTATATTATTAAAAGGTTGTTTGGATTAGTTTTAGGTTTGCTGACGATTCTGATGTCTGTATGAAAAGTGTGTCGTGCATTGTATGTAATATCAGGCACGACACACTATTTTTTATCTGCCATTAAAATAATAGGGCGGGGAGTACGTTAATATATTGACTGCTACCTTGTTTCTTGACAATACTATATATTACCATGACAAAATATACCAATATGAATAAATTTTTGCTTACCTCAGCTGCGGCTGCCCTGATTCCCGGTGTGATGCCTGCCCGCGAGGTGGCGCGTTTCACGATGGAGAATAGCGGCGGCTCAGTCGTCGAGTCCGTCTCTGGCAGTGTCTTCGCGATCAGCGGCCGCCACGCCGAGAGCTTGTCCGGCGCTAAGGGCGATGCTCTGCGATTCGACGGATACACTACCTTCGTGGATGCCAGGATAGGCGATATCATACCCGCGGGCTCGAAGAAGATGACCGCATCGGTGTGGCTTGCCATAGAGACCTATCCTGTAGTGGAGATCGATGTGAACACATCCGAGCAGGTGGCGATCGCCTCATGTATAGACGAGACGGCGAAGACCGGTTTCGGCTTCTTCATCGGTTTCGACGGCAAGTATTCGTTCAGGACATATGTCGGTGGCTGGCCGCTGGAGCTGAAGGTGGATGCTCCGCTCGCCCAATACGAATGGATCAACCTCACCGCCGTGATAGACACTGAGGCCCGCACTGCCACACTGTACAATAACGGCGAGCCGGTGGCATCATCGAAGTCAAACGGCAGCGTGGCCGTGGGCAACGCACCGATGAGGATAGGACGCAGCTTCAGCGAGAGGTTTGCCGGACCGTTCTGCCTGACCTCATTCAATGGTGTGATCGATGACATCACGGTGTGGGACGAGGCTATTGATGCCACGGCAATCGCCTCATGGATTCCTGAGAATGAGGCTGACCTCACGATTCCCGCCTCGCGATTCGCCAACGACCCCATGCGCCCGGCTTTTCACGGTATGCCAGGCGCCAACTGGACCAACGAGACACACGGAATGGCTTATTCTGACGGCCGGTATCACGTCTTCTTCCAGAAGAATGCCAATGGTCCCTATATGGCACGTCTGCACTGGGGACATATTTCAAGCGAGAATCTCTATGACTGGAAAGAGGAACCCGTAGCCATCACTCCGGGTGCGTATTATGATATCAAGGGCTGCTGGTCGGGATGCGTATTCACCGATGAGCAGCTCACCGCGGGCAAGCCCTCGATAATATATACCGGTGTGGATTACGCCAAGGCGGTGATTGCCATGGCCAATCCTGCCGATGATGCGCTGACAGGATGGAACAAGATGCCTGAGCCGATAATCAACGGCCGGCCCGACGGTCTGTCGGATGACTTCCGCGACCCGTATTTCTTCCGTAACGGAGATGATGCGTATATCATCGTGGGCTCAAGCAAGGGCGGCGTGGGCACCACCACTCTGCATAGCTACAATTCGGCCTCCGGCAGATGGAGCAACGACGGCAAGACATTTTTCACAGGATCAGACAAGGCGACCTGCGGCACATTCTGGGAGATGCCGAATATCACCAGGATTGGCGACAGGTGGATCTTCACGGTCACTCCACAGAATACGTCAAAGGGCGTGGCCTCGCTCTACTGGGTGGGCGATATCAATGCCGACGGCACATTCAATCCCCGGAGGACTGCTCCGGCGAATATCGAACTGCCGGGATTGGCACGTAACGGCTACGGCCTGTTGTCGCCTACCATATTCCAGAAGGATGGCAAGACAATAGCCTTAGGTATCGTGCCCGACAAGCTGCCCTCGCAGGAGAATTTTGAATTAGGATACGCACATACTTATTCGCTGCCCAGGGAGTGGACTCTCGACGATGATGGCAATCTGTGCCAGAAGCCTTATTCCGGACTTACCGCGATGCGCGGCGGCGACGGCTACTCAAAAGCCGGATTTGAGCTCGACGGCAGTCAATCTGTAGAGGGAGTGACCGGACGGTGTGTGGAGCTATTGGGCGAATACACCGTGACAGGCGGCAAGTGTGGCTTTACCCTACTGGATGACGGGGTATCGTCAATCAAGGTGTATTATGACGGTGCCACCAACGAGATCGTGGTAGACGCGCGAGGTGTCGACCGTCTGGCCAACGATACGGGTGTCTTTGACGGATACTATCACAGTGCTCTGCCCCGGCAGCTTTCAAAGGGATCGACAATAAAGCTGAACTTATTCTACGACCACTCGATTCTCGATATCTTCGTAAATGACACATGGGCCTCGTCGGTAAGGGTTTTCCCTAAGTCAAGGACTGCGGAGAATGTAACCGCCTTCGCCGACTCACCCACACAGGTATCGGCATTGAAGGCGTGGAATCTCGATGCCAAGGCCTCGGGCGCGGGTATCGGATCTGTGGGCGCGGATAAGGCCGGATTTGATATCACTGTGGATTCGGGATGTATCCGGTACCGTAATATGCGCGACCGTGCCATACTTACTGTGTATAACCTGACCGGACGTAAGATGGTGGAGAAATACATCGACAATCATGAGGGCAGCATCGAGACATCGCTCAGCGGTGTGCATATCGTGGCTGTACGCACACCTGATGCGTCTTATTCTGAGAAAGTGGTGTTCTGAGGTGGCATATTTATAATTGCACTGTATCAAGATTCATAATTTGTAGGGACATGCCTTCGGCTACAGTACATGACATTTTTTAAATAACTAAT
>CAZBWZ010000058.1:0-13364 GCA_964495725.1 uncultured Bacteroides sp. | reverse complement strand
CTTTATGGTTGACAAAGAATTTGGCCGCTCCTTTATATTTGGAGAGCATCTTGTCGTATCCTACGTTAAATCCGGTGAAGAATTTCTGAGTGAACGACTTCTTGTGGCCATTTTCATCGTGAGCTTTCAGGAACACGGCACACAGGGCAGGCGAGAGGGTGAGGGCGTTGATGGCCGAGAAGCCGATGGCGAACGCCATTGTGAGACCAAACTGACGGTAGAAGACACCGGCTACACCGGGCATGAATGACACGGGGATGAACACGAGCATCATCACAAGAGTGATGGATACGAGTGCGCCACCGATCTCACTCATCGCATCGATAGAGGCCTTTCGAGCGCTCTTGTAGCCCACATCGAGCTTGGCATGCACAGCCTCCACCACCACCACGGCATCATCGACCACAATCGCGATCGCAAGCACGAGAGCTGAGAGGGTGATGAGGTTGATTGAGAATCCGATAAGCTTAAGGGCGAAGAATGTACCGATAAGAGCCACAGGAATGGCGATGGTCGGGATAATGGTGGAACGGATGTCCTGCAGGAAGATAAATGTCACGAAGAATACAAGCACGAATGCCTCAAGGAGGGTCTTGATTACCTCGTGGATAGAAGCATCGAGGAATTCGTTGGTGTCGAGAGGAATCTCGAAAGCAAGACCTTTGGGGAGATCTTTCTCAGCTTGCTTGAGATATTTCTTTACATTATTGATAATCTCGGTTGCGTTAGAGCCCGGGATCTGGAAAATCATGGCAGTAACGGCCGGATATCCGTTGAGTTTGTTATAGAATCCGTATGTCACACGACCGAGTTCGATCTCAGCGACATCCTTGAGATAGAGGGCCTCGCCGTTCTCACCGATACGCACCACCATGTCGCCGAATTCCTCAGGTGTGGTCAGACGACCTTTGTATCGCATGATATACTGGAACGACTGGTCACCTTGCTCGCCGAACGAACCTGGAGCTGCCTCGATATTCTGTTCGGCAAGCACTGCCGATATATCTGACGGCATGAGGTTGTAACGTGCCATCACATCAGGCTTGAGCCAGATACGCATCGAATAGTCGGCACCCATCACCATGGCATCACCGACACCGGAGATACGCTGGATCTCAGGGATGATGTTGATCTTCATATAGTTCTCGATGAATGCTGCATCGTATTCGCCGTTATCGCAATACAGCGAGATACCCATGAGCATGGATGTCTGACGCTTTTGAGTGATGACACCCACACGAGTCACTTCTGAAGGCAGAAGACCCTGGGCCTTAGCCACACGGTTCTGCACATCGACAGCCGCCATATCGGGGTCGTAGCCCTGCTCGAAGTATACGTTGATAGTGGCGCTACCGGTGTTTGTCGCAGTAGACTCCATGTAGGTCATCTGCTGTGCGCCGTTGATCGATTCCTCAAGGGGTGCGATCACCGAGTTGAGCACTGTCTGGGCATTGGCACCGGTGTAGGTGGTTGTCACGGATATAGTAGGCGGCGCGATGTCAGGAAATTGAGTCACCGGCAGAGACATCAGGCCGATAAGACCGAGCACCACGATGAAGATGGAGATCACCGTAGATAGCACCGGTCGGTTGATAAATCTATCTAATTTCATCTTTTACAAATTGTTGTGACGATTCTTGATTTACTTCTGAGCGGCCGGGGCATCCTGCACCTTCTGAGCGGCCTGTGCAGCGTCAACAGGCATGATCTCCACGCCGTCTTTCACGGTGGTGCCCACGCCTTCGATAGCTATGACCTGACCGGGAGTAAGGCCGGAGGTGACGATATAGTTCTTGCCGTCGTTGTGCTCACTGATAGTGATAGGGGTTGATACCACTTTGTTGCTGTCGTTGACCACATAAACGAATTTCTTGTCCTGAAGCTCGAATGTTGCCTTCTGAGGAATGATGATGACGTCTGTAGACTGGTGGGGAATGAGGATATTGCCCGACGAGCCGCTGTGGATCATTCCCGACGGATTGTCAAACAGTGCGCGTACTGTAGCTCCACCGGTGCTCTGGTCTATGACACCGCTTACGGTAGCCACTGTACCTTGAAGAGGATAGATCTCACCGTTGGCAAGCATGAGAGATACCTTAGGCATTTCTGCCACACCGGCATTGAGCGAGCGGGCACCGTTCTGGGTAAGGTCAAGAAGGTCTTTCTCATTGAGTGAGAAGTATGCGTACACCTGTGAGTTGTCACTGACGGTAGTAAGCGGTTGCATCGACGATGGGCTTGCAAGAGAACCTTCGCGGTTGGGGATGGTGCCGACAACACCGCTTGACGGAGCTGTCACTACAGTGTAAGACAGGTTTTTCTTAGCGGTAACGAGCGAAGCCTGAGCCTGAGCGAGTGTAGCCTTAGCCTGGTTGAGTGAATTCTCGGCCATCTGGAGCTCATATTCGCTGATGATATTCTTATCGAAGAGGTGTTTCTTGTTATTATATGTCAGTTGAGCGGTCGACACGGCGGTGTTGGCCTGGTTTACGGCAGCCTGAGCGCTCTCAACAGCGGCCTGGAACTGCACCTGATCAAGAGTGAAAAGCACCTGGCCCTTAGATACGTGTTGACCTTCATCTACATGCACTTTGGTAATGAATCCTGTTACCTGTGGGCGAATCTCGATATCTGTCTTGCCCTTGAGAGTAGCGGGGTAGGAGGTGTCGAGTTCGGAGTCTGAAGTGCTGACGGTCATGGTTGCGATTGAGGGTGCGGGAGCCTGCTGCTGACCCTGTGCCTGCTTGTCGCCACCGCAAGAGGTGACCATTGTCGTTGCAGCTAATGTTGCTGCACACAGTGACAAGTTCTTGATGAATTTACTCATTGCTTTTTATTATGATAAGTTTGATTAGTTTTGCAAATCAAGTAGGAGTCCTCTCCAGGATGCTCCATAAATAAATAGTATCGGTCGATAACGGAAACCTTTTGCAAAATTACAAAAGATTTCCATAATTATTGTTGTTGTGGTCTAAAACTCCAATACTTGTGTGATTTAGGAAAAATTTGTGGAGCCGTAATTTTTAAGTTAAAAAAGCCGGACATCTATTTACTGGAGAGGGGCAACTGTCTAAAGATTGCGGAGGTGTTCGATCAGCTTGTCGAGGGGTATGCCGAGGCTCCGTGATTTTCTGAGGAAGTCAGGGAGGTCGGTAGATAGAAATTCTTCACGGCGTGCCTGGATGACATGAGAGCAGGCATCGGACGAGAGATAATATCCCAGGCCGCGTCTCGACTCAATGACACCTTCCTTCTGCAACAGGTCATAAGCCTTAAGCACTGTATGGGCATTTACGTTTAGCTCAAGGCCGAGCTCGCGCACAGAAGGCACACGCTCGTCCTCGACCCACTGTCGCGAGATGATGCGCTCGTGACACAGGTCGGCAATCTGTCTGAATATTGGACGGTCTACCTTGAAATCCACAGTCAGTTAGTCTCCTTGCATTATATACAGATATGGTGTGTTACGCATGTAATACACTGCAAAGGTATTAATTTTCGCTTTACCTCAAAAAAAGCACGAAGTAAACTGTCAAAATTTGCATAATTGCGAAAAAATTGGCATATTTGCATTGAAAGATACGCGGTGTGTAAAACATCATGCGTAGTGATAATCATTACAGATAAACAGGAGGATAATGATACCTAAGATTATACATTTCTGCTGGCTCAGTGACGACCCATTTCCCGCTGATATAAAAAATTATATGGATACGTGGCATAGACTTTTGCCTGATTATGAGTTCAGGCATTGGAATTTCAGCCGGTTTCCGAAATCAAAATCAAAATGGGTTGAACAGGCATTTGACAGACGCAAATACGCCTTTGCAGCTGACTATATACGGTGTTACGCTCTATATCACGAAGGCGGCATATATTTCGACTGTGATATAGAAGTGCTGAAAAATTTTGACAATCTGCTGCATCTGCCGTATTTTTTCGGATATGAAAACGGTTCGGGCTGTATAGAAGCCGGTCTGATGGGATCAGAATCAGGCAATCCGATATTCAGACATTTACTCGAATATTACGACAGCCATCCGTTTGTGAAGAGCGACGGCACACTCGATACGGTGACACTGCCGCAGCGCATCATGTCAGTGATTGAGCATAACGGATATAGCGTGATAGACATCGCCTCACCTAAAGAATTTGTCACTGAAGGAAATAAGGTGTCTGTGTTGCCTTACTATTATTTCAGCCCCATACACCATGAGCACAAGAGGCTGGAATCCAATCATCTTACTATGGCCATACACCGATTTGCCGCGTCATGGGTATCTCCGAAACATAAGATAAAGCACAAAATCAAAAAAATCGTGGGCCCGGATTTCACAGAGTGGTTTATCAAGACCAAACGCCGGTTACTAAGGAAAAACCACAAATGAAGATAATACATACCAGCGACTGGCATATCGGTCAGAATTTCTACAGATATGACCGCAGCGACGAGCACCGGCATTTTTTCTCCCAGCTGTGCCGCCTCGTAGCTGAAGTGCAACCCGATGCGCTTGTGGTAAGCGGAGATGTGTTTCATACGCCGGCACCGACGGCTGTAGCCCAGAGGCTGTATCAGATGGGGGTGCTCGCTCTGCACGATGCCTGCGAAGAAACGGCTATAATAATCACCGCCGGCAATCATGACAGCGGACTGAGGTTGGATGCCTACCGCGATCTGTGGCTTAGGCATAATGTAAAGATCATCGGGACGTGCCGCCGCGAGAGTGACGGCACATTTGATCCGGCTCAGTTTGTAGTAAGGCTTCCCGGAAAGGGTACTGTGATAGGTGTACCCTATATCCATTCATCGAATTATCCCGCAGCAGAGGCTGATACGCCCTCAGAAATGCGCCGGCGTGCATTTTTTGACCGCGTGCTCGCCGAGGCCGATGCCGGTCTGCCCGTGGTGATGATGGCACATCTTGCTGTTGGTGGATGTGATACACGCGGTCATGAAGGCGGGATCGTTGGCAATATCGAAAAAGAGAACCTATCGGAGCTCGGCTCCGGGTATGATTACCTCGCTTTAGGACATATCCACTGCAATCAGGCCATCAGCCCGACAGCTCATTACAGCGGCAGTGTTTTGTCCGTCAGCTTCAGCGAGGATTATGATCACTTTGTAAACATCGTGGAGATTTTGTCGCATGGCAGCGAACCGGACATACGCCGTGTCCGACTTTCGACCCTGAGAGATGTGATTACCATACCACAAGCCGGAGCACCTTTGGCTGAGGCATTAGCTGAATTCGAGAGATTTGATGCTGACAGGCAAGATTATGTGCGTATCCTCGTAGACCAGGAGAGACCGCTTGAGGCCGATGCTGAAGAGAGGGCCCGTGAGATAGCCGCCACCAAGCAATGCCGCTTCTGTGAGATAATCCGAAAGCCCAGACCGAGAGTGCGCGAGCATGACAGACTCGAAATTACGAGTGTGGATGATTTCACCAGTATATCACCTGCGGATATTGCCAGAATGAGTTTCGAGCGAATCACCGGAGATCCTCTATCAGACTCGCTGTTTCAAAAACTCGACCAAGCTATAAGACTGGCCATGGAAAACTTAAGACAATGAAACTTAAGAAACTTACTATACATAATATCGCATCGATCGAGCAGGCGGAAATAGATTTTGATAAAGGTAGCATTGCCGAGGACCCACTGTTTCTTATCACCGGACGCACCGGTGCCGGTAAGTCTACCATACTTAATGCTATTTGTCTTGCCTTGTATGATGCCGTGCCGTGTCTTACCGGGGTTAAGGATGACCGCATATATGATGACACGGTGAGGATATCCAGTCCGGCACAGCTAATGCGCAAAGGCACCAGAAATGCTGAGGTGACGTTGTCTATTGACTGTGGTAATATCTCGTATCTCGCTGTATGGGAGGCGCATTACTCCAACCGTAAATCAAAAGGCGAGAACCGTAAACTTTTGATGTCACGGAGACTCATTAATCTTGCCACCGGAGAGACCCTTACAAAAAAGGGTGACATAAATGTTGCAATCCACAATGCCGTGGGACTGACCTTTGAGCAATTTACACGCACGACCATGCTTGCCCAGGGGCAGTTTGCCGCATTCATGAGGGCAGACGAGAAAGACAAGGCCGATATATTGGAAAAGCTTACCGGAACAGGTATTTACACCCGTATCGGTCAGACGGTCTTTGAGATGATGAAGAAGGCCGAGAATGAATATTCACGCTTGGCTGCCGACATCAGTGAGATTAAATTGCTGGGCGATGACGACAAACAGCGTATGACCGAAAGGAAAGAGGCTCTGAAATCCACTGTTACCATAACGACCCTGCGTATATCGGTGATAGACCGACAGCTCGAATGGCTTAAGGCTCGGGAGCGTTTGCTAAAGACTCTTGAGGTGTGTGTCAGTGAATCAGAAAAGACGACAGCAATTATCAATAGCGATGAATATAAAGATAAAGTTGCTATGATTGAGAGGTATGACAGCACATCTGAAATCAGGATGATGCTAAAGAGCGGACTTGACATGGAGAAGCACATAGCTGATCTTGTAACCGGTCTGAATCGCTACGGACAGAACACTGCCAGAAGAATAGCCGACGGTATATGTCATATTGAAGACAGAATATCTCAAATCCGGAAAAAATGTGAAGAGATAGATGCCCGGTTCAAAGATCTACTGCCACGGGTCAGGGTGTACGCTGACATTCAGCGTATAGATGAAAAAGCCTCCGGGCTGCGATCGATGCTTGATAAATACACTCTTACTCAGCGTCAGGTCAACGAGACAGCTATGGCACTCTCAAAGTCGCAAAACAAAGAGACGCCACTGGTACAGAAAAGTGATGACATAGAAAAGGAGATAAGTCAGCTCGACAGGCAGCTAAAGGATATCGCCACAAGTATCTCAAAACATGACAGAGCCAAGCTGATAACAGAAAAAAAAGAAGTAGATGACAGGATACTCATGATAACACGCACCCTGCAACTACTTGAAACATTGGAATCCCGTCGTAGTGACCTCGCTGATGCCATTCAAAGAGAGACCCGTAATGCAGAGGCCTTGAAAACTATGCAGGACGATCTCATGGCAATCTCAGCCGAAATGCCAACTGTGATTGCCGAATACGACAGATGCCATGCTTTTCTCGAAGGTCAGAAAACAATTTCCGATCATATCGGTCAGCTCCGTATCATCTATTCAGAGTCGCACAAATGTCCTCTGTGCGGAAATCCTCACGCTGAAATTCTGCCCGATGATACAATCAGCGATATGCTGAATAAGGCCAAGGAAAAGACTGATGATGCAAATCGCCGTCTTGTTGATGCCAAGGCTCGTCAGAGAAGTCTGAAGAGTGATATCGAGAAGATGAAAAAAAGTGCATCCGAGCTAATCGATGAAGTTAAACGTAAGCGAGAACTTGAAAACAATGCTGTTGCCGAACTCACATCAGTAGGCTGTGATAATCCGGATAATATTTCTTCTTCACTGCTTAAGGAGGAATCACGGATTCTTGTAAATAGAAGCAAAGAGTATGAAACGAAGATTTCAGATATCGACAGGCTGATGTCTGAACATGGTGCTCTCATCAAGAAAAAGGAGTCTGTAACTGACAGCAAAGATGAGATTCAGAAAAAACTACAGAAACAGATTCAGGAAACGACAAGACTTACGGAAAAACTGACCTATCAGCGACAACAATTGCTCGATACCAATGCAAGTGTAGATCATTCTATCATGGAATTGTCAGAATTGACATGCCTCAAGCTGACGGTTGATACATTTAAGAAGACAGTTGACACACTCAAGGGTGAGGCGGATGTATTTCAGAAACTTAAGGATTCACTAAAAGAGTGTGAGACTGAAGTGGAGACTTTGACTAAGACGCTTGACGGATGTATGGCAATTATGCCGGATGCAACCACAGGCTATATCGAAGGTTACGTCTCTCAGCCGGTACGGCTCGACAATCCAGAGATCGAGATCAGTGAGTTTGGTAACACGTTGAGCCGAAGGGCGGGTGAAATTGCGACTTGCAAGGCTCAGCTTGCCGAAATGACAAGAAAGACCGAAGCCTTTTTCTCAGAATCGGATTTGACATGTGGAGATGTGGATGAGATTGGCAAAGTATCCGCGACGAAAGTGAGCCGATGGAAAATGGATATAAAGGAAGCCAACGAAAACCTCACCCGAGCCGAGGGGGCACTCAAGGCCGTAAATCAACAGATTGCCGAACACGACAGCTCCAAGCCCCAGATCGACGAAGACGCCACGGTGGATTCATTGATGACTGAGAAAGAAGAGTGTGAAAAGGATAGGGATGCCGCTAAGGAACAGAGAATGAGTATAACCCATATCCTCGATGAGGATGCACGACTGCACAACTTATACGATGAAAAAATCAGACAACGTGAGGCCGCCGCGTTGCAACTCAATGAATGGTGTCTGCTCAATTCTGTATTCGGCAATTCTGACGGATCGAGATTCCGCACCATATCCCAGAGCTATGTGTTGCGGGCACTCCTATCACGGGCCAACCAATATCTCACATGGCTGTCGGGACGTTATACTCTCGACTGCCGGGACGGCTCACTTGCAATAGATGTCATAGACCTTAATCACGGTAACACCGTGAGGAATGTGAGTCTGCTGTCAGGAGGAGAGAGCTTTGTCGTGTCACTTGCACTCGCATTGGCTCTGTCTGCAATCAGTAAGGATAAGATTGATGTGGATATCCTGTTTATTGATGAGGGATTCGGTACACTCGACCATGATACTCTTGATACAGTGATAGAGACTCTCGATTCGTTGCATCGCCGAGGCGGTCGCAGGATCGGAATCATAAGCCATGTGGCGGAATTAGCCGAGCGCATACCTACACAGATCCGTCTTGTGCCCAGCGGACCAAGTTCATCACGGGTGGTAACGACATGAGTCAAAAATGTTTTAAAGATAAATATTATAAGTAATGGCAGACAATTATCTCGAGCGTCAATATGAAGATTATCTTGCCGGGAAAGCAGCCCGCGACAAAGCTCGTCGTATCAAATGGCAGAAGCAGCTTAAGGCTTATCAGGAAAAACTTGCGGCCCAGAAGCAAGCCGAAAAGGATAAAGCATCACCGCTTACCTGAGATGATATTAACAAGAAGATAATAATGAAGTCGTTTAAACTTATTACAAAATGTTAATTCCATATATGATGTTACCCTCATTGTTAACCTTTCGGATTCTTTACGGTCGATTTTTTCTCTTTCCCCGGTCACGATGGATCCCCATCGCTCCCTCAAAAAGCTCAAAATCGCCTCGTAAATAATCTCGAAATGTTAATTTGTAATAAGTTTAAACGACTTCAATAATGTGAAAAATATCGGCTGTCCGATCATGCGGGCAGACGATATTTTTGATTGTGCAGAGTGATTCGGATATCAGAGAGGTTGGCAAGTGTATCCGATACCCTCGATAGCGGTGCAGACATCTGAAGCCTCGACCGGACCCGATACTGTCACGGTAGCTCCGTCGAGATCCACAACACATGTCTCTACTCCGGCAAGAGATGAGACAGCTTTCTCGACATTGGCTTTGCAGTGGTTGCACATCATGCCTTCAACATTGAATTTTTTTGTATCCATAATATTATCGTCTGTAATGTTTGAATTTTCGTGATGATCATGATGACGGCGCGCAAATGCATTGACAAGCATGGCACCGAGAAGTATACCGGAGATAATCTGTATCCAGGAGAATGAATGGCCATGGCAGCAACCGCCTGCCGGCACAGCTGCCTTTACAAACCATTCGGGCAACACATAGTCAATACACAGGGCAAACGCTATCGAGCATATGATGATAGATGAGAGATATATAGCGAGTGTCTTGCGGTTGAGTACCTTGCCGATCACCATGATAGCAGCCATGTTGGTTGCCGGCCCCGCCATAAGGAATACCATGGCCGCGCCGGGCGAAAGACCCTTCATCATCAGAGCCACGGCCACAGGGATCGAGCCTGTGGCACATACATACATAGGCATAGCGATCAGCAGCACGACAAGCATATTGAGCAGGGGATAATCGCCAAGCGCGTCAAAGAAGTTGTCGGGCACGAAGATAGTGATGAGCCCCGCGATGATGAGTCCGATCACGAGCCACTTTCCGATATCCTGCATCATATCCACGAAGCCGTATCTGAGGGCTGATTTCATACGGGCTGCGAAGCCGTGGGGACGGCTGTCTTCCGCGTCTTCACGCAGCTCGGTAGTGTCATTTTTGTCGAGGACATTTACCATCTGGCCACTGATAATACCAGTCATGAAAGCCGCCAACGGTCGCAATACGGCAAGTCCCCAACCCATGAGTGAGCCTGTGGCGAGAATGGAATCGACACCGGTCTGCGGGGTGGCCGTGAGAAATGAAATTGTCGCGCCCTTGGACGCACCGTTACGGCGCAGCGACATAGCAGTCGGAATCACACCGCACGAGCACAGAGGCAGAGGCACGCCTAAAATAGCCGCGTTGAACACCGATTTCAGATTCGAGCCACGGAGATACCTTGTGTAAAATCTCTGCGGCACAAAAGCATGGAGCAATCCGGCTATAAAGAAGCCGAGCAGGAGGTAGGGGGCCATCTCAAGAGTAAGCTGAAGAAACGGCATGATGTATTGTTGCATAATATATATCTATTGATTACAATGCAAATTTACAACAAAACTTGTGCAACCCGATTGCATTTTACTCCATGTCTTCAAGTTCGCGCAGATATAGACGGGCACACATCTCCGCATCGTCCCCGGCTCTGTGATGTCTGCCCTCAGGTATATTAAGACGCTCGCAAAGGTGGCCGAGTCTGTTGCAATGAAAGGAGTATATGCGTCGTGCGTTGATAAGGGTACAGTCCCATTCAAGCGGAGGAAGATGAATATTGAAAGACTGGGCAGCCTTGTGCAGACATCCGCGGTCAAAAGAAGCATTGTGGGCTACAATCAGGGATATATCATCAAGGTAAAGCCGCTCGATCTCCTCCCATACCTGTGTGAAGTCCGGGGCATCGGCTGTATCCTCGGGGGTGATACCATGGATTTCAATGTTGCGTCTCCAATATTGGTTATGAGGTGGTCTTACGAGCCAAGAGCGAGTCTCCACCACCATACCGTGTATCACGACGCATACACCTACCTCGCATATTGAGTCGCGATAACCGGTAGCCGTCTCGAAGTCTAAAGCAAGAAAATTTTTATCTATCATTATTATGGAAGTCGTTTAAACTTATTACAAAATGTTAAATCCATATATGATGTTACCCACATTGTTAACCTTTCGGATTCTTTACGGTCGATTTTTTCTCTTTCCCCGGTCACGATGGATCCCCATCGCTCCCTCAAAAAGCTCAAAATCGCCTCGTAAATAATCTCGAAATGTTAATTTGTAATAAGTTTAAACGACTTCATGGTTTGTTTTTCATAATTGATTACACTATCTTTGACCTCGCAAAGAGATTTGCAAAGGTATGAAATTATTTCTGATTACATATGTGTAAACGCATATCTTCAACCCACATTATTTATGTATAGAATATTATTTGTGTGTCATGGCAATATATGCCGCAGCCCTATGGCTGAATTCGTGATGAAGGATCTGGTGAAGAAAAGAGGTATCGAAGGTGAGTTTCATATAGAGTCGGCAGCCACCAGCACTGAGGAGATAGGCAACGGTGTGTATCCCCCGGCACGCAGAGAGCTCGCTCTCCACGGGATAGAATCATCAGGTCATCATGCCCGTCAGCTGCGCCGGGATGATTATGACAAATACGACCTGCTCATAGGCATGGACCAAGAAAACATCCGCAATATGACACGCATGTGTGGGGGAGACCCTGACGGAAAGATCCATAAACTACTCTCCTATACCGGCAGTAACCGTGACGTGGCCGATCCATGGTATACAGGAGATTTCAGGCAGACATGGCTTGATGTATCGGCAGGCTGCCAGGCTCTGCTTGAAACATTAAAGTAGCGACACGATAAAGGGCGGATGAAATATTTCATCCGCCCTTTATCGTGTCGCTATAATATGATTATTTGCCGAACATCTTACCGAGGCCACCCATCATCTGCTGAGCTTTGCCTTTTACCTCCTCGGCAATGGATTCTATTTTTCCGTCACCGTCGAGGTCACCGACTTTGATGAGCGACTGGAGTTTAGAGACTATTTCGCTTGGAGATAATTTTGATGTATCAATTCCGCTGAGCATTGATTGTACTTTGCTTACGTCTACCTTGTGGCCGAGCTTCTCTTCGAGTTGGGTTACGATGTTCTTGATGTCCATATTGTTTTCGTTTTAGTTGTTGTTATGCCTATATAACAACCTACAATAACGGATGGTTCATGTTCAGCTAAAAAAAAAAGAGGTCCGGACAATAATGCCCGGACCTCTCCGTCGTATTCCAACTTAGTTATGAATATCAATTGTAGAAGCAGCGGAAGAATCCGTAGCTGACGAATGACAGACCTACCATCCATGAAAGGTAGACGGCACCGAAAAGCGGGCTGATAAGGAAGAGGAATGAGAATACTACACCAAGGATTGCGAAAGCAAGCATCCAGCCCCATGATTTAGAAAATCTACGCATCTCAATGGCAGCTGCTATACCCATTGCCGAGAAGAAGAAGATATAGAAACCTACGAAATATACAAGTACCGTTGCGGCTTCGGATGCAGGCATAGCGCAAAGCCAGACTCCTAACAGGATGTTGATGACACCGGTCACGAGTGTCCATCCCCAATTATGACGATGGGTATTGGCCAGCGCGGCGAATATGTCAACGACACCGGCAGCGAAGAACCCGGCTATAAATAATATTGTGAGAGCTGCAAAAGTGCTTACCGGTGTGAACATACACCATACACCTACAGCAATAAAGATAATACCGACGAGGACAGAGAGCCAGGGGTATCTGCGCGGGGCTGAATAATCAATTGTTTCCATAATACGTTTTTTTAAATAGTTGAACTTTGGTTTTATAATACTTGAATTTTGGTGTTCACGCCACTAAGGCGATCAATTTATATATGTAACACATAAGAGGCGTATTTTGCTTAACGACCATTAAAAAAAATTGAAAATACAAATCAGGTGTTAGGCCGAGACATGCCGCTACGATACAAAAATTTCGAAATTCTCCCTAATAATATATTATAATGTGGAATAGGGGATTTGGAGCTGTCGGGAGTGGAAAAAAAAGAATTTTTTTGAGAAAAAACCGAACATTAAGGAAGATTGCGTTGTTTTAATGACAAAGCAAAACGAAAAAGACAAGTGAAAAATAACCAAATTCAATAACCAAATTAAAAGTATATTATTATGGAAACATCTCCGTTGA
>CAZBWZ010000057.1:0-13484 GCA_964495725.1 uncultured Bacteroides sp. | reverse complement strand
GCACGCCACCCTCTCACGGTGGAGACCAGGGTTCGATTCCCTGTTTCGCTACAAAGAAAAACCATCCGACTTTTTAAGAAGGATGGTTTTTCTTTTAGGTAGTCATGTTAACAAACTGGGTGGCTGATGAAAAAACTAATGTTGCTGACGTGTCTGTTGCCGATGATGTCACAGGCTCAGACCGAATCAAAATTTTTCAAATTTGATTTCTACGGCCGTGTACGGGCCGACCTATATTACAATTCCAGGGCAAGTGCTGAGACTGTAGACGGGCTATTCTTCTTATATCCCGAAGATCACCTCTACGACCCCGACGGTAATGACATCAACGCTCAGCCACAGGGCAGCGCTTACAGCATCTACTCGCGCGCAGGTGTAAATATCACAGGTCCGAAGATAGGCACGGCCAATTCTACAGCCGTTGTCGAGGCCGACTTCCGTGGCTCCTCCACTACCCTCTCGGTATTACGTGTGCGTCATGCCTACGTGAATCTCGCATGGCACAAGGCCAACCTACTAGTAGGCCAGACATGGCATCCACTTTATGGCAGTGTATCGCCGAGTGTGCTCAATCTCGACACCGGCGCACCGTTTCAGCCCTTCAGCCGCGCACCTCAGGTGAGGTATCAATTTTCGCCCGTAAATGAGGTACAGCTAACAGCAGCCGCAGTATGGCAGTCACAATTCACATCGGCAGGTCCGGATGGTAAATCCAACAAATACCTAAAGAACAGTTGTGTCCCGGAAATATTCATAGGTGCTGACTTCAAGAGTAGCGGCTGGACAGCGGGTGCTGGAGCCGAACTTTTATCAATAACCCCTCGCACCACCGCCACAGTGGATGGTGCGACATATAAGGTAGATGAGCGCGTGACCACTATCTCCGCTGAGATACATGCCAACTATACCGCATCCGACTGGCAGCTATCCGGAAAGACAATCCTCGCATCCAACCTCACTCAGACAAGTATGCTCGGAGGATTCGCCGTCACTTCCACAGATGCGCACAACGGCAAACGTGAATATGCCCCCTTCCGCACCTCGGCCACCTGGATCAATGCTACCTATGGACATAAATGGCAACCGGGAATATTCGTCGGCTACCTTAAGAATCTCGGCACGGGCAAAAAGATAACGTCAGAGACTTACGGTGTAGGACAGAATGTAGGTCAGTTGCTGACAGCTACCGCCCAGCTCAGTTATGTAGTGCCTCACTGGAAGGTAGGAGTCGAAATCGGGCCTTCTACAGCCTGGTTTGGCTCTCTCGATCTCGACAACGGTAAGATTACAGATACGCACTCCGTCACCAATATCCGTGGTGTGGCTACAATGATGTATATATTCTGACCATGAAGGATAACAGCAAAGAAATGTTCCCGGTGGTGGACGCTGAGGGCAACGTGATCGGCAAAGCAACCCGTGGTGATTGTCACAGTGGCAGCAAGCTGTTGCATCCTGTGGTACACCTGCATGTGTTCAACAGCAACGGCGATCTTTATCTACAGCGCCGTCCCGACTGGAAAGACATCCAGCCCGGCAAATGGGATACAGCGGTAGGCGGACACATCGACTATGGCGAGAGTGTGGAAGAGGCACTCACGCGCGAGGCGGCCGAAGAGCTCGGTATCACCGGTTACACACCGCTGTTCGTCAGACGCTATATATTTGAGAGCGAGCGTGAGTGCGAACTCGTTAACGCCTTCTCTACCATATTCGACGGCCCCGTATCTCCATCCGATGAACTCGACGGTGGACGCTACTGGAGCAGAGCCGACATTCTGGCCAACATCGGTAAGGGAGTGTTCACCCCAAATTTCGAGCAGGAATATCAATGTCTGTTCGGTAGTATGGAGAATAATTAGTACCTTTGTCTTCACATAGAATTTACAGGCTCATACGCCTATCAACCAATATATCATGGATTTCAGCAAAGAAACATACATCGAGCGCCGCCGTCGTCTCCGCGACAGCGGCATGAGTGGCATCATCGTGCTATTCGGCAACAGCAACGTGGGATGCAACTATCCGGGCAATGCCTACCTGTTTCGTCAGGACAGTAATTTTCTATACTTCTTCGGTCAGAAACGCGAGGATCTGGTCGGAGTGATCGACATTGATAACGACAAGGAGTATCTGCTCGGTGACAACATCGACATCGAGGATATCGTATGGTATGGTAAAGTCGACAGCGTAGCCGACATGGCTGCCCAGGTGGGAGTAGCCGACAGCGCACCGCTATCGGCTCTCTCCGACATCATTGCCGAAGCCAAGAGACAGAAACGTACCATACACTTCCTGCCTCCCTACCGCGGAGCCACACAGATTCAGATAATGGATCTGCTCGACATTCACCCCAGCCTGCAACGCGAACTCGCCAGCCTTGAGCTCATCATGGCTATCGTACACCTTCGCGACAAGAAATCGCCCGAAGAAGTGGCACAGATAGAGAAGGCATGCCATATCGGATACCTCATGCACACCGAGGCCATGCGCCTCTGCGCTCCCGGTGTCACCGAGCAATACATCGGTGGAGTCATCACCGGTATCGCCCAGGCCTACGGCTCACAGGTGTCTTTCCTGCCTATCGTCACCATGCACGGAGAGATAATGCACGGCAATCCGTCGCCACGACCGCTCGAAGCCGGCCGGCTGATGCTCTGCGATGCCGGAGCCGAGACTCTCAGCCACTACTGCAGCGACAACACCCGCACGATGCCGGTAAGCGGCAAATTCACCACACGCCAGCGCGAGATATATGACATCGTGGTGGAATGTCACGACCATGTGCTCAATGTTGCCGCCCCCGGTGTTAGATGGTGGGACGTACACATGGACGTGTGTCGACTTATGATCAACCGCCTCAAGGAAATAGGCCTGATGAAGGGCGATACTGAAGAAGCTCTCGCGGCAGGTGCCCAGGCTATGTTCATGCCCCACGGCCTCGGTCACATGATGGGTATGGATGTACACGATATGGAGGGTCTGGGGCAAATATATGTAGGATTCGACGAGGAGACACCTCCCAACCTCGAGCAGTTCGGCACCAACTGTCTGCGTTGCGGACGCCGGCTTGAGACCGGATTCGTGATGACTGACGAGCCGGGTATATACTTCATCCCTGACCTGATCGACAGCTGGCGAAGCACGGGACATAATGCCGAGTTCATCAACTACGACCTGCTTGAGACATACAAGGATTTCGGCGGTATCCGTATAGAAGACGACATACTGATTACCGACACCGGTTGCCGTTTCCTTGGCGAGGAACGCATCCCCTACTATGCCAAAGATATAGAAAACATTAACCATTAATCAGAATTAAGCCATGATCAACAAAAATATCCTGTTGCCGATCGCAGCCATGATATGTACCTCCATAGTCCATGGAGCAGAATTTGAAAAAGCACAGACTGCGGTCGACAATATGCGCATCGGCTGGAATCTCGGCAATACATTCGACAGCAACAGCGGTGATGTGGCCAACATGTGGATAGAGCAATGGACCGACTGCCTACCCTACAATTACGAGACCGCATGGGGTCAGCCAGCTGTAATACGCGAGACCATACAAATGTTTAAGGAAGCCGGATTCAACGCCATACGTGTGCCTGTGACCTGGTATCCCCACATCGGCAACACGATCTCCCTGTGCAAGAACACAGGCAAATGGGACATGTCTTTATGGCAAGGCTATGATGTGGACCCGGCATGGATGGCACGCCTTAAAGAGGTGGTCGGCTATGTCATCGATGAGGATATGTATTGCATCATCAATGTACACCACGATACCGGAGCCGCCACTACCTCATGGATAGAGGCAAGCATGGATTCCTATAATAAGAATAAAGATCGCTTCGAGAGTCTTTGGACACAGATAGCCAACGAATTCCGTGACTATGACGAACATCTGCTCTTCGCCGGATACAACGAGATGCTGGATAAATATGACTCATGGTGCTACGCTGCCATGAATGCACCCGGCGGATACAACAAGGCCGATGCCGAGGATGCTTACCAGGCCGTGAACAGCTACGCCCAGAGCTTCGTCAACACTGTGCGCGCAACAGGTGGCAACAACGCCGAACGCAACCTCATAGTCAACACATACGGAGCATGCAACGGCTCCGGCACATGGAATCAGCATCTTGACGACCCGCTCAAATACATGGAGCGTCCACAGGACTCCGCTGCAGACCACATTATCTTTGAAGTACATTCTTATTTTGACGTGGCCAATCTCAACAGCGCCAAAAAGGAAGTGGACGCTGTAATCAACGATGTGAAATCATATCTGATACCAAAGGGTGCCCCCGTGATCTTCGGGGAATGGGGCACTACAAGCAATATCGACACCTATCGCAAGAACCTTTGCGATTACGCCAGGTATTATGTGGAGAAGAGCAAAGAAGCCGGTATGGGTATGTTCTACTGGATGGTGCTGTCTGACGGACAGGACCGCAATGTGCCTAAATGGACCACTCCTGACCTCAAGGACGCAATCGTAAAAGGTTACTACGGAGAGGAAGGTTTCAACTCTATCATTGCCCCGGCTGTTGACGATAATCAGGATGCCCGGATCTACAACCTCATGGGTCTCCCCGTAAGCGGTAATCTCCCCGCCGGCATCTACATCAAATCCGGCAAGAAATTCATCATCAGATAATCAACTCTCATCTTACTGATAACAAAGAAACACGGCTTATCCATCAGGAAGAGCCGTGTTTCTTATTTTCAAGCCTGGTGGCAATCACTCCCAACGGATACATCACCATCCTTGCTATCTGGCGCAACCACCGGGGGCCGTTGATAAGACTGCGCGCGATACGGGCCAAATCAACATCGCGCATGGTGATAACATCTGCATAATCAAGTCTCATCCCCTCGGGCATCAGCCTTGAGACCGCACCATCGAATTCAGCATCCAGCCGAGCCCGCACATCCGCTCTCGAAGATAGCCCTTCACCATTGAATAATGCGATACACCTGTCGTAACGTTGGAATACATATCCATGATACAGCAACTGCATGAAGAGCTCGGTATCCGACGCTATCCTGTTGTCTTCATTATACATAAACCGCTCGAAGCACCGGCGCGAGAAAAAAGCCGCCTGATGCTTGAGGCTATGGTTCCAGAAGTATGACAGACGCAAAGGCATCTCCGGCAACGACCATAGCCACATATCCTGACCCTGCGAATCTATGATACGCGCACGGCCATAGATGACATCTGCCGTAGGATGTGCCGCCAGAAAATCTCCCGTCACATCCGCGTCAGCCAGGGCATCTCCGGCATTGAGAAATTGCAAATATGCTCCTGTAGCCGACCGAATCCCCTTGTTCATCGCATTATATATGCCTTTGTCGGGCTCGCTCACCCACCGGGCTATATGACCTTCATACTCAGTAATCACGTCAAGACTCCCGTCGGTAGATCCGCCATCTATCACTATCCATTCAAAGTCACGACATTTCTGTGCTGCGATGCTTTCGGCCGTACGTCTCAAGCCAGCGGCATCATTTAGGTTGATAGTGATGATTGAAAGAGAAGGTGGCATCTTGATCAGAACAACGGAATCGAGTCAGTACTGTAGACATATTTGCGGTCAAACTCGGCATTTGTTATCGTCAGCATATAAATGCCCTGTACCAACATTACCGTTCCCCATATCCCACATGAGACGAGGGCCAGTACCAAAGAGATGAGACCGGCTGTCGTCTTACCCAAATAGAAGTAATGAATACCGAGACTGCCCAGAAAGATTGCCAACAAAGCGGCTATACCTCTGCTCTTACCTGCGGCATCTGAATCGAACGCATTATTACGGGCGTAATATTCCTGCTCGTTGAAGTAAGGATTACCGCCGTTGTTGTAACCGTTATTGTAGCCGTTGTTGTTATTATTGTAGCCGTTGTTATAAGGAGGCGGTGTGCTGCCTTGATTAAATTGATTAGCCATAATTGATGATTTTCTTCAGGTCATGATGAGATATCACACGCCGCAGCAGACTCCGGAGATCACTGCGGCGTATGATCTTATATTCAGTGATCGTGGCGGTTGCCGTAACGCTCCTGCACTGTGGCATCGATCGCGGCCACAGTCACGAGATTTACAATGTCGCGCACCGGAGCATCGATACTGATGAAGTGTACCGGACGGTTGAGACCCATCTGGATCGGACCGATGGCCTCTCCTACTCCCATAGCCAACATCATGCGGTAGGCGGTGGTCGATGAGCTTAGATTGGGGAACACGAGAGTATTGACATCCTTGTCCTTGAGTTTGTTGAAGGGGAACTGGGCATCACGGTCATCCTTATCGAGAGCGTAGTGTGCCTGCATCTCACCGTCTATACACTGGCCGGGATACATCTCCTGCATACGTGACACCACATTGTGTACCATCTTAGACTCTTCATCCTTACTTGATCCGAAGTTGCTGTGCGATACCATTGCCATCACGGGCTCCTGTCCGAAGTATTCCACTGAGTTGCGGGCCAGACGTGCGATATCAAACAGGGTCTTTTCGTCCATGACACTGTTAATCATGGTGTCGGCAAGATAATATACGCCCCGCTTGGTATCGAGGATATGCATCGACGCGAACGTGCTGAACGAATCACGGATACCTACCACCTTGCGGGCGACCTCAGTAGCCGTGTCGCATCCGGCGTATGTGCCGGCTATCATGGCATCCGCGTCGCCTGACATCACCATCATCATACCGAAATAGTTACGGTCCATCATCAGCTCAAGTGACTCAAGATACGTGGCTCCGTCACGGCAATTACGCTCTGCGTAGGCTTTGGCGTAACGGGCACGGCGCTCGGCCTCACGGTCGTGGCGCAGGTTCACGATCTCGATGCCTGAGATGTCGATGCCCAGACGGCGGGCACGCTTCTCTATCATCTCTTCATTACCAAGTAGTACAGGTATGCACAGACCGTCGTTCTGGGCCTGCGAGGCGGCACGCAGCATATTGTCTGTATTGGCTTCGCTGAACACCACTCGCTTAGGCGACTTCTGAGCCTCCTGGGTAAACTGGCGCAGGAGTTTGTTGTCATACCCCATCAGACGGCGCAGTTTCTCATTATATGCCTCCCAGTCGGTGATATTCTTGCGGGCCACACCACTCTCCATGGCCGCACGGGCCACGGCAGGAGCTACAGCGGTGAGCAAGCGGGGATCAAGTGCCTTGGGCAATATGTAATCACGACCGAATTTGAGATCGGTCATGTCGTAGGCCGAGTTTACGACCGACGGCACAGGCTCTTTGGCCAGGGCCGCGATAGCATGTACGGCAGCGATCTTCATGGCCTCATTGATCTGACTGGATCTTACATCGAGGGCACCGCGGAATATGTAGGGGAATCCGAGCACATTGTTGATCTGGTTGGGATAGTCACTGCGGCCGGTACCGATGATTATGTCAGGACGGGATGCAACTGCCAGGTCGTATGCTATCTCAGGATCAGGATTCGCCAGGGCAAAGACTATTGGCTTGGGTGCCATGCTTTTCAGCATCTCCGGAGTCACGACATCCTTTACGGATAGACCGAGGAAGACATCGGCATCGACCATGGCCTCGGCCAGTGTGGTGATCGGACGTGAAGTGGCAAATTCCTCTTTCTGTGGATTGAGGTTGGTACGTGATGTGGTGATTACACCTTTTGAATCACACATCACGACATTTTCTTTCTTGACACCAAGGGCAATATACAGGCGCGTACAGCTCACGGCTGCCGCTCCGGCGCCATTGACTACCAGACGGACGTCTTCAATCTTCTTTCCCTGCAGCTCAAGGGCATTGAGCAACGCAGCTCCGGATATGATGGCTGTGCCATGCTGGTCGTCGTGCATCACAGGGATATTGCACTCTGCCTTAAGACGTGTCTCGATCTCAAAGCACTCAGGAGCCTTGATATCCTCAAGGTTGATGCCGCCGAATGTCGGGGTAAGTGCCTTTACTATCTCGATAAATTTCTTAGGATCTTTCTCATTGATCTCGATATCAAAACAGTCGATACCCGCAAATATCTTGAACAGCAGCGCCTTGCCTTCCATCACAGGCTTTCCGGCCAAGGCACCTATGTCACCGAGGCCCAATACCGCCGTGCCATTACTGATCACAGCCACCAGGTTGCCCTTGTCAGTGTATTCGTATGCGTCCTCTGGATTTGCCTCGATTTCTTTACACGGGAAAGCCACACCAGGCGAATAAGCCAGAGCAAGGTCACGCTGGGTGGAATACGGCACTGTAGGCACTACCTCGATTTTTCCGGGCTTACCTTCGCGATGATATTCAAGTGCCAATTCTTTAGTTACGTTCGACATATCAATATATTTTTACCGGATAGCTTTAACCTATAATTAAACGCTAACCCTTAAGTTATAACCTGTAAGTATTATCAAAATTTATTTCTATGCAAAATTAACGATTTCCGATAAATAATAAAAGAAATTATTTCTCATGTTCCGTACTTTTTCACATTACATACCGCCAGGCATCCGTATTTTCCGACCAGCTGTCCACCGGGCCACAAAACACCTGCTTAATAATAAAAAAACCGGCCCTTGAAAATGATATTCCCAGACCGGTTTTTGAATACTATTTTAGCTGATCAGTTCATGCTTCCGCAGGTATCGTACTGAGGACAACAAGCAATGAGCTTACTCCAATTACGATCCATAGCAATACGGCGAGCAAGAGTGGCTTGATTCCTACCTGACGCACTGTGGAGAGCGAAAGAGATGCACCGATCATAAACAGTGTCACCACCATACCCCGGCGCGCGATCCACACCATGGCACCGGTGAGCCATTCGGGCAAAGGCAGATAGGTATTGGCTACCATGGCCAGGATGAAAATGAAGATAAACCAGGGTATCGATACCTTGCCAGAGCGGTCGCGGAAGATAAACATGGTGACAAGCGCGAGAGGAATAATCCAGAGCGCCCGTGTGAGCTTGATCAGTGTAGCTACCTGCAGAGCCTGTTCGCCATAAACCTCTCCGGCTCCTACCACGCTCGATGTATCATGGATAGCTATTGCCGCCCAGGTGCCGAACTGCTCCTGTCCCATGCCCAGCATGTGTCCGATAGGCGGGAAGATAAACAGCGCCAATGCATTGAGTATGAATATCACTCCTAAGCTTACCGCCATCTCATTCTCATCGGCCTTTATCACTGGGCCCACAGCAGCTATCGCACTGCCACCACAGATTGCCGTACCGCTGCTTATCAGATAGGAGGTCTTACGGTTGATGTGCATAAAAAATCCGAAAAACACACCCAGGGCCATGACAGAAAACACACTGACCACGGTGAACATCATGCCTTCAGCTCCGCTGCGCAAGGATTCCTCCAGATTCATGCCGAATCCCAGACATACCACTGCGACCTGCAGCAGGTATTTTGAACACTTCTTATTGAACTTAGGATACGGATTCTTGCACGTGAAGGCAAAAATCAGACCGGCGAGCAGAGCCACAGGTGCAGTCACCACCGGTAGGCCCAACAGATTCCAGGGTATAAGTATTATCGCTATTAGCGCAACGTAAATAATCTTTGTCATAATAATTGGTTTGGAGCTGAAAGTGATGTGTTAAGATTCCAGGTCAATATCGTTCGCGGGTAGTGCCTGGGGTCAGGATCCATTCATGCCATCGCAACAGCTGGTCATTATAGGGATCGGCTAACCATTCACTGAACACCGGATAACAATAGATCAGACTATTTCCCTCGCAAGGCCACCTCCATTTGCCATCCTTACCTGTATCGGGAAACAACAGCATTTGCGGAGCGGAGCCTGCGCCTGTGGAGGCTATGACACCATAATCGGGATTATCCTTGATATACTCGTGGCTCTTATATGTACCGACCGTGATGTATAAGCCCCACACATCTGTGATATTTCCCTTATAGTCATGATTCAGTTGGCTGTAGTTGGACAAGGTCCAGTAATCGGGCATATCTATATGACACCCTGCCATGGCCACCTCCAGGGCCTCTATTGAGGCGAATGAAGACGACCCGAGTATCTGGTCATTCGCATTCTTGCCGGTGTTCACTCCTTTTGTGTAATCCTCGATTCCAAACCACTGATGAAATTCGCAGTCGTTTGAAAATCCATTATCATTCTGCCACAGCAGCTTGTCTATATCTCCGGTCTTGATATGGATATAAAACGGCTGGTTGTCACCACATGCCAGAGGCACAAGATCAAGACTCACGCCATCATCTGTAGAGACACTGCTGATTCCTAACAACAGATCATTGAAGTCGAAATCTATTTGATCGGCTGTACGTTCGGTCTTTTTCACCGCGTCGAAATAATTCTCGACAGCAAGAATCCACTGCAAGGGTGTATCGCTTACCTTCACATCGGTAGCACGGAGTGACTGAGGTGTGACAAGGCTTCCTGGAGTTGCATAAAATAATTCATCTCCGATGGCGACCACAAAATCTGAGGAAGTGACAGGTGCATCGAAGCTTGCGGTAAATGAGGCGGCGGCATTTGAATACCGGGCTACCAGACGATAGCCATCGTTGCAGGGGGCGTAGATTTTTACGCTCTTCTCTTTGCCCGGCGCGATATCGATATAGTATGACTTGGCGCTATTCCAGGTATTGGACTTGGAATAGCCTCCCGTCAGTTTTACAAAAGCATCTTCATACTGACTCCCGTTTTTTTTGACAATGGTACGCTCGCCCTTGTCGCAAGACACGAGCGGGAGCATGAAGATTATGGTAAATAAAAGATAAAGATTGGTTTTCATTTTTATGTAATTCTTATGGAGAGTGATCAGATGTGTGCTTTGATAGCAATAAAATACAGAGAGCCTGTGACGGCTCTCCGTATTCCTATATTCAGTGTGGTTATCACAGACCTCTGCCGTGACAGTTTTTGTATTTCTTGCCTGATCCGCAAGGACAGGGATCATTGCGGCCTACCTTAGGAGCTGCCTTGAAGGGCACTTTTTGCTGAGGTTGTGACTGTGGAGCCGAGGCTGCCGAGCGCTGGGCCTTCTCTTCCTCACTGGGTAAGGTTGCTTTTGATATTTTCCATTCGCTGTCGGGTCTGCGTGCCGGCATGGCTCGTGTGATTGTAGGCTCAGGCCGTTTGGGCTGTGCGGGCTGCTGGCCGGCCTCCGCGCCATCGCCCTCAGGCTGCTGCTGAGGCTGAGGCATTGGCGGACGCTGGGGTATGTAGAGCTGGGCACGCATCAGCGTAGACACAGCCTTGTTGTTCATCTCGCTGAGCATACGCTCGAACATGTGGAACGATTCTACCTTGTAGATCACCAGCGGGTCTTTTTGTTCGTATGACGCGTTTTGCACCGACTGACGCAGCTGATCGAGTTCGCGCAGATGTTCTTTCCAGAACTCATCGATTACGATGAGCATGATCTTCTTCTGCCACTCCTTTACGATCGACGCACCATCAGTGCGGTTAGCCTCCTCAAGGTCGAAGAGCACCGGATAAATACGTTTGCCGTCAGTTACGGGGATGGAGCGTACTCCGGTCTCACCGGCCTCCACCGACTGCTTGACGATCGGCATGATTATCTCGCGGATTCGTGTGCCACGGCGTGCGAGTGTATCCATAGCCACGGTGTGGAGCTTGTCGATCTTATCCTCGCGGCTTAGATTGGAATACTCCTCGGCCGTGAATGGCACTTCGCTTGAGAATACTCTGGCAAATTCCATCTTGAGATCATCATAGTCAATGGCATTTTCATAGTTGATCACCATATTCTCCACGGTATCGTAGATCATGTTGGCGATATCGATGCCGATACGCTCACCGATCAGCGCATGGTGGCGGCGCGAATAGATGTAGGTACGCTGCTTGTTCATCACGTCATCGTATTCGAGCAGACGCTTACGGATACCGAAGTTGTTCTCCTCTACGCGCTTCTGGGCTTTCTCGATGGCATTGGTGACGAATGAGTGTTCGAGCATCTCGCCCTTCTCCCAGCCCATCTTGTCGATAAGCTTCATTACCTTGTCTGATGCGAACATTCGCATCAAGGGGTCTTCAAACGACACATAGAACACCGACGAGCCCGGATCTCCCTGACGACCCGAACGACCACGCAGCTGGCGGTCGACACGACGCGACTCATGACGCTCGGTGCCGATGATGGCGAGACCGCCGACTGTCCTGTCTTTGTCAATCTCAGTATCCTGCAGATCCTTCACTGCCTGTGTGAGCTTGATATCAGTACCACGACCTGCCATATTGGTAGCTATGGTTACAGCTCCCGCCTTACCGGCCAGAGCCACAATCTCAGCCTCCTTCTGGTGCAGCTTGGCGTTAAGCACATTGTGGTCGATATGGCGCATCTGCAGCATCTTAGACAGTCGCTCTGATATTTCCACGGAGGTTGTGCCCACAAGCACCGGACGCCCGATTGCGTGGAGACGCTCTATCTCTGCTATCACGGCATCGTATTTCTCTCCGCGTGTGCGGTATACACGGTCATTGAGATCGACACGTGCGATAGGCTTATTGGTCGGTATAGTCACCACATCGAGTTTGTAGATATCCCAGAACTCGCCGGCCTCGGTAATTGCAGTACCTGTCATACCTGCGAGCTTGTGATACATACGGAAGTAATTCTGGAGTGTGATGGTAGCGAAGGTCTGGGTAGCGGCCTCTACCTTGACACCTTCCTTGGCCTCGATTGCCTGATGCAGTCCGTCACTGTAGCGACGGCCTTCCATAATACGTCCGGTCTGCTCATCCACGATCTTGATCTTGCCGTCATCGATCACATACTCCACGTCTTTTTCAAAGAGTGTGTAGGCCTTGAGCAGCTGGGTGACGGTGTGCACGCGCTCAGCCTTGATAGCGTAATTCTGCATCAGCTCGTCCTTCTTCTGCTGGCGCTCCTCCGGGTCCTCGATATTCTCGATCTCAGAGAGCTGTGTCGCGATGTCGGGGAGCACGAAGAATTGCGAGTCCTGTATGTTGCCGGTGAGTTCGTCGAGACCCTTGTCAGTGAGCTCTACGCTGCGGTTTTTCTCATCGATCACGAAATACAGCGGATCTGTGGCCTTGGGCATCTCGCGCGAATTGTCCTGCAAGTAGTAAGCCTCTGTCTGCAACAACAGATTCTTCATACCCTCCTGGCTCAGGAATTTAATCAGGGCATTGTTCTTCGGCAGGGCCTTGTAGCAACGGAATAGCAAGGTCGCACCCTCCTTCTTCTCATCATCATTGTCGCTGGCCAGTTTCTTTTTGGCTTCGTTGAATGTCTGGATGAATAGGCGCTGCTGGGCCTTTACCACATTCTCTACATTATGCTTTTAGTCGTTGAAGTATTGGTCGTCGCCCTTGGGCACCGGTCCGGAAATAATCAGAGGTGTACGGGCATCATCGATAAGCACGGAGTCGACCTCATCGACAATAGCGTAGTAGTGCTTGCGCTGCACCATATCCTCGGGAGACATAGCCATATTGTCGCGCAGATAGTCGAAAC
>CAZBWZ010000056.1:0-13609 GCA_964495725.1 uncultured Bacteroides sp. | reverse complement strand
ATGGTATTCTCAAAATATCTTGCACAACCAATATTTAGATAGTGATGATACAGATTCCATAAGACAAGAAGAAATTCTAGATCCCGAAGCAACAGGTGATGAAAAAGAAGTAACCAGTACTATTGAGCATGAGTTTGTCGACTTAGGTCTCCCAAGCGGTCTTAAATGGGCGAAATGTAATTTGGGTGAAAGTCCGGCCCTTGGAGATTTATATGCCTATAGTGAACTGATACCTGGGAGCGGAAAGCCTCTTAATACCGATTATCTAAGAAATAAACATATTATTGATTCATCATTCAATTTAACGAGTGAATATGATGTGGTAACATCTCAATGGGGTACTTCTTGGAGAACACCCACGATTGTAGAATTAATTGAGCTGTTTGAGAATTGCGAAATAGAATATGGTAAAAACCCTCATTTCCCTTGGGACTGGTGGCTTACCGGTCCCAGCGGCGCATCAATTCATCTACCAAGGATCATAGGCTGCGAAACGCATTATTTATCTTCGACCGTTCATCCTAAAACTGAATGCTACATGATATGTCTTAATGATAGTGTCTATAATGATAGTGTCTATAAAAAAATTTCAAAACCATTAAACGGTATAGGTCTGGTCAGACCGGTATTAATTGAGCCGTAATTGATTGCAAATAAAATATAAATGTAGGTATGAATATTATCTGTATAAATACACGGGATGAACTGAATCTTATTGATCTGGACTTGGTCGCCTGCATTAGTGCAAGTGGAAACTACAGCAATATCATGTATATCGATGGCAATAAGATTATGGTATCTGTCGGTTTATCACAATTTGAAGCCATTATAAAAGACTCCACAGCAAAAAAGCATTTACCTGATACGTTTGTCCGGCTTGGGCGTAGTGTGATTGTCAATAACCGGTATCTTAGTCAGATCAATGTACTGAAGCAAAAACTAACATTGTCGGACAGAGGTACACACGCCTATCAGCTGACAGTTCCCAAAAATCTATTAAGGAGTTACAAGGAATTGATACGCAAATCATATCAAGCGAGATAACAAGATGGCTGAGTGGAGAGCATAATTTTATTGTTTCCACACTCGCCATTCTTTCGACCTTCTTCGGCCAGCCTATTATCGCAGTGGTATGAAAAAAGGTATTTCCGGCATTTTTGAATGGATTATCCTTGCTGAATGGTGGCATAAGTAGAGAGACTTGTCTACAAACGTCTTCACATTTTTTTTTGCGATTCGAGAATACGGTGGTAAGATTTTTGTTTGTAACTTTGCAGTGTGAAAATGGTGATATTATCACTGACCGATAATATTACGGTTGTTTGTTATCGATCTTATATCTATTTTTGATTTCAAGCTGAGAGATTCATACTTATGCAGATATTCAACCCCAACATCAAGTACATAGGCGTCATCGATGAGAATCTCGATCTCTTCGAGGGACAATACCCACTGCCTAAAGGCATTTCTTACAATTCATATCTGATTGACGACGAGAAGATCGCTGTCATCGATGCTGTGGACCAGCGCCGCCGTGTCGACTGGCTCGTGGCTCTGGCAGAGGTGCTCGACGGACGCCAGCCCGCGTATCTGATCGTGCAGCACGCCGAGCCAGACCACTCGGCGTGTGTGGTCGATGCCCTCCGCCGCTATCCCGATCTCAAGATCGTGGCCACTGCCAAGGCGGTGGAGATAATGGGAAATTTTTACCGGGATTTCGATTTCGCATCGCGTGCGGTGATTGTCAAGGATGGCGACACGCTGTCGCTTGGCCGTGTCACCCTGGAATTCATCACCGCCCCGATGGTACACTGGCCCGAGGTGATGATGACACTCGATGTCACCGATGGCGTGCTGTTCTCGGCCGATGCCTTCGGCACATTCGCGACACCGCTCTCCACGGAGCCATGGCATGAGGAGGCCCGCAGATATTACAGCAATATCGTGGGCAAGTATGGCCCCAGTGTGCAGGGTATCATGAAGAAACTTGCCGCTAAGAAGTTTTCTGTGGTGTGTCCGCTCCATGGGCCGGCCCTGAGCGATGATCTGTCCCACTACTGGAATCTGTACGACAAGTGGAGCCGCTGGGATCATGAGACCGAGGGCGTGCTTGTGGCGTACGCCTCGATCTACGGCGGTACGGCGGCCGCCGCGCGCCGTCTGGCGGCAATGCTCGAGGAGGAGGGTGCCGGTGACGTGGAGGTGATGGATCTCAGCCGCAATGATGTGTCCTACGCCGTGGCCGAGGCTTTCAGGTTGAGCAGGCTGGTGCTGTGCTCCGTCACCTACGATGGCTGTCTGTTTCCCGCGATGCATAATTTCCTCCATCACCTCAAGGCCAAGAGCTTCAGGGGACGCAGGGTGGGCGTCGTAGAGAATGGATCATGGGCACCTGTCGCAGCCAGGCTCATGATTCAGGAATTGGCTGAGATGAAGGATATGACGGTGGTGGAGCCCGTGGTGACCCTGCGGAGCACAATGAGCAGCGACAATATCGCCGAACTCCGCGCCCTGGCCCACGCTCTCTGCCACTAACCTTTAAAAATAATTATTTTACGGAATTATACAGAATTTCACGTATCAATGAAATATTTTTGTATTTTTTATAAAGTACTAAATATGACATATTTAGCTGTGATTTCGCGGAAATTTCGCGGAATTATAGCTAAATTTCCGCGAAATTATATCAATTCCCAATATCTATCTCTTGATGCCTGGATAATCCCTTTTTCTCTCAAATACTTAAGAAGGTAATCAATCTTATTCCTTTTTGAACCCTATCAAGGATTACCGTCGTAAGCAGGTCTATGGAGGTATTCTCCATTAGCATCTCCGAATATTCCCGATTGATTACCTGACCTGGAATTTCGAGTATAACATGATCATTAGTGGTATTATCATAATCTGGCAATGGGAGATACCTGTCTTTTTGATGTTGATACATATCATGAATACCGAAACCTTGACTATCAACCATTTTTAGATTGATCATGGCTGTAGAGAGGAATTGATTACGGTATTTGCTCGGTGTTTTCCCTTGAATGTAGTCTTCATATTTACCTTCATAGAATGAACCTGCATTTGTGAAAACCAGACGGTCAATATATTCATTTACAATGATTCGCTCATTCATTTCATAATCCTGGTGCATAATGCAATTGTGTAGAGCCTCAAGAATACTACGAGTATCATATTTCCATACTTCGGCGGGGAGGAGAGAGTTGTTTGGAAAAATCTTAAATTGGTAGTTTCTGATCGTGTCGCGTAATTTCATTGCTGACAGGATAAAGGGAGGATAAAAAATTGCATCGGCTCGTTCTTCTCCAGTCTGAAGACGCCAGACCATTTGTCCGATATGTCCTAAGTAGTGTACAGACTCCTCTTTGCCAAAAAGTAACAATGCAGTCTTGGTGATTTTTCCATTTATGGTCAACTTCGTGCGGTCAAGAAACTCGGAGATACTCCATGTCTCAGTAGCTTCCTTAGCTCTATGCGGAAACCGTTCACAATATCCTTTTAATGCCTGTGATATTGCAATAGGATCAAGATCATCAATAGTAGCCTCGTCAACAATTGACGCGCTCCAATCTTTACCTGTATTGTATATCTTACGAATCCAATTTGGAAAATTCTTCAAGTCTGTCTTGCAGCTATCCACTCTGACAAAAGCTCTTCCCATAAAATAACAGGTTCAAACTTGGCCGCAGGGATACGGAACATGACAATGCGTTTTCCATTAGTTGCTGTGAATTCTATGATCTCAAAATTTATTTTAGGCGATAGATATTGACGTAACCCCAATTGGAGATATTGATTTGGTGATTTGGAAGAACGGTCAAGTCTGAAATTGACTTTCTGGTTATATGGATCAAAACTAGTACCTTTTATATCCAAAGTTGTGTCATCAACCCCAAAAATCAGATAACCGTAATCCTCATTATCCAAAGCAGCTCCATTGGATAATGAGGAAATGTATTCTCCTATAGAGTTAGCATCTTGATAATTACTTTTGAATTCAAGATACCGTGTTTCCCGACTGTGTTGTTTTATCAAGTTGCCAAGAAGGTTTTGTTCTGTATTGTCATTCTTTTTTGCATTAAAACCCTATTACTGCTTGTTCTGAGATCGAAAAAAAAAAGTTCTATAGATAATTCATACACACAGAGCCGGGACGGTGGGCCCGGCTCTGTGTGTATGGTGGTGAGGGTCTCAGATCCTTTTGGCTTCCCAGCCGAGGGCGCTGGCTCCGAGCACGGCGGCATCGGCCTCCTTGAGCTCGCTCAGCAGCACTTTGGGTTTGCCTTTGAATACACTGAGCATGTTCTTGTCCATGGCTTTCTTCAGGGGCTCGAGCAGCAGGTCTCCGCTCTTGGCGAGTCCGCCGAACAGTATGAATGCCTGGGGTGATGAGAACACGGTCATGTCGGCCATGGCCTCGCCGAGGATGGTGCCGGTGTATTCAAATACCTCCTTGGCGAGTTTGTCGCCTTTCACGGCAGCGTCGTAAACGTCTTTTGATGTGATCTGGTCTACGGGGATGTCACGCAGCAGCGACTTGTCGGAGCGGATCTCGAGAAATTCGCGTGCGGTGCGCGCCACGCCAGTGGCCGAGCAGTAGGCCTCCAGGCAGCCGGTGCGTCCGCAACCGCAGAGACGTCCGTTATTGCGCTTCACGATCATGTGGCCGAGCTCGCCGGCGAATCCGTCGTGGCCGTATACGAGCTGTCCGTTGACCACGATACCCGAGCCCACGCCTGTGCCGAGGGTGATCATGATGAAATCCTTGAGGCCGCGTGCTGCTCCGTAGGTCATCTCGCCTATGGCAGCGGCATTGGCGTCGTTGGTGATAGCCACGGGCAGGTCGAATTTTTCCTGAAGCATCTTGGCGAGCTCGATATGGCCGTGCCATATCAGGTTGGGGGCGTTGTCGATGGTGCCTGTGTAGTAGTTGGCGTTGGGGGCGCCCACGCCTATGCCTGCGACCTTGTCCACGGCATCCTTGGCTTCGAGCAGGCGCATCACCTCGGTGTGGAGCTCGTCTATATAGTCGTTGATGTCGGGATGTTTGGCGGTCTTGATAGAGTTGCTGGCAATCACGGTGCCACGTGCGTCGACGATACCGAACACCGTGTTGGTGCCACCGATGTCTATGCCTAATACGTAAGGTTTCATATTGATGGTTGTTAGGGTGTTGTTAGTCTCAGGGCTGATCATTGGTAAGTCAGTCATATCACTTTGTTTTGATGGTAATTAGTTTAATATTATTTGGTAATCACAAATTAACGAAATATCAGCCATATTACAAAATATTAGCCTCAAAAAAACGAAATAAGTAAATTGTTCAGTAGAAGCATTGCGCAAAGATGTTGGCAATCAGTGTAGGAACGCTAATTCTCGCGTCTACCGGACGCAGGTATTAAGCAAAGAGGGTGCATCAGACGGAGTTGACGCACCCTCTTTGGTGGGATGGTGGAGGTGTCAGCGGATGTAGGTCTTCTTGCCGTTGACGATATAGATGCCGCGGACGGGGTGGGTCACTCGGCGTCCCTGCAGGTCGTAGATCACGGTCTCGCCTGGGGCGTCTGTCTCGATGTCAGTGATGCCGGAGGCGCCTCTCACGTCCATGAAGTCGGTGTGCAGATAGAGCTGGGGGAACTGGTCGTTTTGCATCACGCACATCACATTGTTGATGTTTTTAAGGAATGTGGTGACACCGTTTTCGATCGTGTACTCCTTGCCCAGGATCAGCTCTTCGCCGTTGAGCACGCCCTCTTCGTCAACGTAGGGAGTGTCGATAAACCAGCGGAATGTCTGTGCGCCGAATCCGCTGAGATCGATCCTGCACTCATCCACGAGCTGGGCCTCAACCGGTTTCTGGTTGGTGTAGATGTAGCGGTCAAATGTAGACCTTGCCGCAGGGAGAGTGTTGAAGTCGAAGCGGTTGTAATCCAGCTCAAGGATACGCAGCACGGGATTGCCGGAGATGTCGAGCGTGTGGAGATCGTTGTCGTAGATCCAGAGCTGGTCGAGTCTGGGCAGACCCGAGAGGTCAACCTCAGTGAGCTTGTTATGCGTGAGACCGAGATCCCATACGATGGGATTGTCAAATTTGACCGATGTGAGGCCGTTCATGTTGGCGTGGATCACCTTGAGCTTCTTCCATTCGGAGAAATCGCACTCGGTGAGCATGTTGTCGGTGAGATTGAGGAGCATCAGCTCAGGATACTTGCCCTTGATGATGTCAAGGTTGTCGAGGTAGCTGCCGGTGATAGTCAGTTCGGTAAGTCCCTCGGAGGCCGGCAACTGCATATTGTCAGCCGTGAGTTTGCTGCCGAACAGCGAGAATGTGCTGAGCTCGGTCAGGGGAGACGCGTCGATGCGGCTGAGCGGACCGGCACCGACAGACATCACGTCAAGGCCGCTGAGGGCGGAGTACGAGTAAATCTTCACATCGGTATCGGCATGGACATTTACCGCGTAAGATGCCAGCTTTGTGCCGGCAATAAACTCCTCGAGGGCACCGTTGCCCTCCCAGTCGATGTAGATGGGTGTATTGTCATTCAGGGCCCTGATGTTGAGTTCGCCTATGCCATCGGCGAGGGTATGCATCGAGCACACCACGATTTCAGGCATCGGTGCCACCACGATGTCGGTGGTGCGGTAGGCCTTGTCGCCTGTGAAGGCGGGAAACGCGGGGTTGGAGAACTCGCAGTAGATGCTGCCCAGACTTGTGTCAAGCAGCTGGAACACACCCGGGCGCAGTTCCTTGATGCCATCGCCGGTGATGATGGAGCCGTCGGCCTTGTGCCAGGTGAATACAGTAGCGGAGTTGAGCTGCTGCATGGAGAGATTGGCCGTGGGGGCCTGGGCCGGCATCGACCAGGGCTTCTGCGGAGCGTAAACGTATTCAGGGACCTCAACAGCCGGCAGAGTGGACAGCGGGAAACGGTTGCCTGACAGATTCAGATAGTCGAAATCAAGATAATCGGCGATGAGGATCTCGGCCAGCTCATTGTAAGAGAGATCGAGACGCTTGATGGCCTCAAGATCCTGGATGGCTACCTCGGTGAGCTTGTTGTGGCTCAGGTCGAGATTCACCATTGAGGATGCCTTCAGCAGGTTGATGCTCTCCAGCTGGTTGTTGCTGAGGTCGGCGTTGAGCAAGGTGCCCAGACCGGGCAGCACGGCAGTGAGCTTGTTGGACGAGGCGTTGAGATCCGTGAGACGGAACTTATCGTTGAAGCCGAGGTGACCGTTGAGGTCGAGGGTCTCTATGTTGTTGCCGCTGATGTCGATGCTTCTCACCAGATTGTTGTAGGTGAGGTCGATGGCGCTGAGCTGGCAGTTGACCAGCTTGAGGTCGTAGAGCGAGCGGGCGGCCGACAGGTCGATGCTTACCAGGGCCATGCCCTCCATGGCGATGGCCGTGAGGTCCTCGCCCTCGGGGATGTATACCACCATAGGCTGCGATACCTTGGCGATCGCGCCCGTGGCGTTGGGTGTGGCGGACAGACCGTCGGTGGTAGTGGTGAATTCCTTTGTGACGCCGTCGCCGAAGTCAACTGAGAATGTCTTGGGATTCTCGGGCGAGGCGTTGCGGATACCCACAGCCAGGGAGAGCTCGCGGGCAGAAGGGCGCATCCTCATGCTGATGGTCATGTTGTCCTTGCCGAAATCCTCGGCCGACTTCACCATGAAATTTGAGGTCTGAAGATCGTAATCGGGGAACAGCGAGTTGGCGAAAGCCATGGTGAGCGAGTCGGTGGATGCTTTCAGCAGCTTCACCTTGCCGTGGTCGAATGTATAGTAGTCTTCGGGCAGCTCTACTTTGATGGGATTGCCGTCCTCGTCCTCGCGGTTGGCAAAGAGCGCAAACCATGTCTCCGAGTCGGGGAGGATGACCTTGGAGGAGAAATCAAACTCGGCATCCACGGGATAAGAGCGGTCGACCGGTATGGGACGCTGATTGTAGACATAGTCGAGGAAGGTGGGGCGGGGCAGCGGCATGGTGGTGAAATCCATGTAGTTGTTGTAGATGCTCAGGTTCATGATCTCCGGGTTGTTGGTGATATCCAGAGCGGTGAGCCTGTTGCCGCTGCAATATAGATCCGTGAGCTTGGGATTCTTGCTCACATCGAGATGTGTCAGGTTGTTGTCAGAGCAGAACAGGCGCTGCAGGTTGGGCAGCATCGACACATCGAGCGTGTCATACTTATACTGGCTCATCCAGTCGCCCGAGTGAGTGCAGTACAGCTCGGTCAGATATATATTGTTTGAGAGGTCGAGATTGGTGACACCTGTCTCGCTTACGTTGAGTATCAGTAGCTTGGGGTTCTTGGTGACATCGAGCGAAGTCACGCCGGTACAGTCGATGGAGAGCTTCATGAGCTCCGGACAATTCGTGGGGTCGAGAGTGGTGAGAGACTTGGTGGAGTAGGCGTCGAAGGCCACGATGGCAGGGTAGTCGGACAGATTGAAGCTCTGGTCCAGCGATCCGCAGATGCTCATCTCCAGGATGGTGAGGTCGGGCTTGTCGCCGCCTATCTTAAGGGGCGATGTGCCGAAAGGATTGTCGGTGAGATACAGGGCCTGGAGCTTGTGCATCATCGAGAGGTCGAGAGCGCACAGCTCGTTGTGCCTGAGGTTGAGAATCTCGAGATTGGTGAGCTGTGCGATATCGATATCGGTGATATACACGCCCTCAAGGTCGAGATAGTCGATCTGTGACGCATCACCGTAGATCCTGACTATACCCTCCTCGCTTACCGATCCGGTGACAGTGGTGGCGTTGATACCTGACACCTCAGGGTCGTATACAGCCGGCTCCACCTCTACCTCGGTCTTGCCGAAGCCGAAATCCACATCTATATAGGTGTTGGTCTTGGTGCCGATGTAGAAGTGGAAAGCGTTTTCAGCTCCGGCGTTGTCATACAGGGTGGTGTGAAACGTGATGATCGGAGCCTGGGTCTCAGCCGCCGACACATTGAGGGCTGTGACGAGCGCAAGGAGCGCAGTAAGAAGTTTTAACTTCAGTTTCATTGCTTCGTTATTTAATGATTATTTTTGCTGAGTGCATTGTGTTGACATTGACTATGTATATGCCCGGCGCAAGTCCGTCGGTGGGGATTACCGCCGTGTCGCCGTCTGAGGCGGCATTGCGCACCGCCGCTCCGAGAGCTGAATAGAGGCGCGCGTCGATATTCTCCGCTCCCGGCAGCGACACCTCCAGCGCGCCGGCGCGCTGTATCACCAGCAGCTCCGAGGCCGGATCTATACCGACACCGGTGACCGAAGCCTTGTCGTGCAACACCTGCTTGAGGCCGGCGTAAGCGTCAAACTTGCCTGCGCCCCACTGTACCTGATTGCCCGCCTCCACGTCGGCATCGACAATTGCCGTGCGTGTGATGATGTCGCGCACCTTTTCTACGGTAAGCGTAGGGTCGGCCTGGAGCCACAGGGCGATGGAGCCGCTGACCACCGGGGCCGACATCGATGTGCCTACGCACTGATGCCACGAATAGCGGCGCTTGCCGTCGCTGAAGGTAGCCTGCAGGTTGTAGTCGGGGATGTTGTTGTCTTGTATGTAATATTCGTTGGATGACGATATTATGGTGGCGCCCGGAGCGCATACGTGGGGCAGCTGACGGCCATCGACGAGATTACCCCACGACGAGAATCCGCTCACCTTGTTGTTGTCGAACAATCCGTCGTCATATCCGGCGATGCTGCCGTCGATATTGGCCCAGTAGTTGCGTGCGTTGTATGACCCCACCACGATAATGTTTTTGCCGGTGGCAAGATCTGAGATGGATCCGTCGGGTGAGCCGTCAAGATAGCCCTCCTCGGGGTCGATGCCGCCTGAAGAGAAGTCAAACCAGTCTCCGGCGCAGTAGGCGTAGATACGCTGGCCGGGTGCGCCTTTGGCGATGATACCGATACAGTAGTTGCCGTCGGCGTTGGCCTCGGTCTGCCACAGCATGAGGTCGACGATGGCCATGTATCTGCCGCTCTCGTCCTGGTCGAGGGCGGCTATTACACCCATGTAGCCCTCGAAATTCTTGGCGAGCTGGGGCGAGACCACATCAGACTCCCCGCTCTGATACTCGGCCGACGAGCAGAAATATTTAGAGGCGCCTTCGGGCACTGCGCCCAGGGCGTTGCGCAGGGCCACCGCGCCGCGCTGCTTGTTGATTACCACGGCTTGGATCTCGAATGGCTCATCGCTGTCAGAGTAGAGATACACCTGTCCGTAGAGGGCGTTGGGATATTTGCCCTGGTCTCTGAAGGGGTCGGACGACCGCAGAGTTGTCTTCAGCTCGTTATCATCAGGCGACAGGGTCTTGTACACGGCAATGTTCATGTCGCCCTCGTTGCCGGCTGAGATTACCGGTATGAACGGCACCTGAGGCTCGGAATTCTCCACCTCCAGATCAATGTATCTCGACAGGGTGGCGCTACCGTCGTGGGGCCCGATATTCGAGCCTAACGACAGATTCAGCACCACGGGCACTTCACGGCCGGTGTCACCGGCCTTCCAGTAGGCATAGTTGAGTATCTGGTTGATGCCCAACGCTACATAATAGTCTGATCCGGCACCGGCGGCCACGGCGATACCTGCGCCGGTAGCCACACCGTAGTAGGGATTGTCGATTTCATTTACCTCAGCCGTGGCGGCTCCGTCGGTTGCGACATTGAGCACGCCGGCGTTGACTTTCCCACGGTATGATCCGGCCATGATGCCCATGGTGTGGGTGCCGTGGAATGTCTCGCTCGACTCGGTGTCGATGTTGGGTATGTAGTCGGCCCCGTAGGTCTCGGTCGCTGCCACACCCGACTGGGTGGGACGGAAGTAGGTGAAGTTCTCGATTCGGCTGCTGCCGTCTTCGTTCACGAAATTGACGTGGTTGGGGTCGAATCCGCCGTCGACGAGCGCACAGATGACGCCTGTGCCGTCGTAGGCCTGGGGCAGCTCGGTTCCCTGATGTATCAGATCCACACCGGTCAGGGCGCGTGCCACGTTCATCTTGGCGTCGACCGGACGCTCAAGCCTGATGCTCTTCACCGCAGGACTCGCCTCCAGCGCCTCGATGGCGTCGAGTGTAAACTCGCAGAGCAGGCGGCTGCCGCGTCCGCCCTGTATCTCCAGACCGTCGATACTGTCGAGGTCATCGGCCGAGAAGCCGTCGTTGAGGGTGATGAATGCATGCAGCAGCGTGGTGTCGGCAGAGCGGGCCGGGGTGAGACGGCCCGCGCCCCGCTGTGCCGGGGAGCTTTTGAGCTCACGCAGCATGGTGAGACCGCGCAGGTCGATCTTCGAGGTCTGCGCGTAGGCTGTGATCACTCCCGCCAGCGCGCCGGCCATAAGCATTATTGTCGCTTTTCTCATTTTTCGATAGATAATAATAAAGGGATTAAAAATCAATAAAGGGGAGAGCCGGACGGCCCTCCCTCTATTGTCAGGTTAGATGTATGGTAATATTCAAGTCGGATGACGGATGGTTCAGAATTTCACTTTCTTGCCGTTTACGATATAGATTCCTTTGCCGGGGTTGTTGACACGGATACCCTGGAGGTTGTATATCGTTGCATCCTTAGCGTCAACCGAGATACCCTCAAGGAGAGTATTCTCGTCGATAGTGATGGTGGCGTCGCTGTCGATGGTGGCGATAAGTCGTCCGTCGGCATCGGGTGTCACCTCATTGCCGTTGACCTTGATGATGTATGTCACGTCACCGGAGTAGACAAACTCGATGTCGGTGGTGCCCAGCACCTGGGCTACACTGCTGTCGATGGAGTTGACATAGTCGGCCATCACGGCTATCGCGCCGTTGGATGTGTCGGTGATTGTGAGCTGATAGGTAGGTACGTCAGTGCCTGTGCCGAATACCTTGATCACTGAGCCTGAGGCGAGATCCTGCAGGGCCGGATATTCGCCGTAATAGTTTTCGGCGAGTGTGCCGTTGACATATACATCGGCCGTGGGATAGAGGCCTAACTGGAATGGGCAGTCAAACGCACCGTATTCGATGATATTGTATCCCGCAGTCAGAGGTATCTCCTTGCGTGCGTCGTTGCCGGGCGAGAGGGTGAGCTGCGAGTAGATCCAACCGCCGTCGGTGGCGCCAAGATACAGGGCGCATACCCTGTCGCGCACGATCTTCTCGGTATATACTGTCAGTGTGATGTCGCTGCTGACATATACGCTCGATGAGTAGGTGTTGTCGTTGCCGTCAACGATTGACGAGATTACGTAGCCATCGGCAGCCTTGAAGGTGAGCTGGTTGTTTGAGGGCGATACATCGAACGTCACCTCATCAGCTCCGTCGGGGATCGCTACCGGATCGCTTTCGCCCCAGCCGCGGTATATGTTGATTGTGCCGGGCTCGAAGTATACGGTGACTTTATAGTCGCGGAGCGGAGCAGCGGTGATCTCGACATTGACTGGAGTCTCATCGAGCACGGTGTATTCAAATCCGTAGCTCGACATGTTCTGACCGTTGAGTGTCACAGATGATACGGAGTAGGCCGAGTTGTTGAATGTGAAGCCCAGACGGCTGCCGAGCATCACGGTGTAGTCGCCGGCGAGCAGCTGGTCGTTAGGTGTGACGACACCGTTGACAGAGAGTGTCAGCACGTCTGACGAGCCTTCGTTGGTGAAGTTGATATTGAGGGGCACGGCTACCTCCGGGAAGTTGGGCCATACCTTTATCACATCGTTGTTCTGCAGGTTTGTGAGGTTGTAGCCAGTGCCCTGAGCCTCTACGCTCTGGTCGTTGACAGTGACTTTGTAGAGGTTGTTGCCGTATGTCGAGGCGCTGATGTAGAGCTGGTCGCTGCCGGGGATGATGGCGATGCTCGCGAAGTCGGCGGCGGGAATCTCCTCGTTGCCACGGCGCACTGTGATCTGGTCAGGTGTGCCGTCTACCACCTCTACCGACACATGAGCCGAGCGCAGCTCTGACAGGTTGGCTGCGGAAATCCTGAATGTGGTGCCAGAGGGGTAGGAGCCGAGATATACGTTGGCGCTCTGTTGGTTGCGGGTGTAGTCGTTGAGCAGCTGCTCGTTGTCGCCAGTCGCGGCCACTCTTTCGATTGATGTGATCACATATCCGTCGATGGCGCTGATGCTCATGCTGGCATAGGGATTGGTGGTCTGGATAGTCCAGGTGCCGTCTACAGAGTTGGATGCGTCATAGATGTTGGAATAATCGATCGTGAGGGTCACGAGTGCGGGATCAGCCTCAACGTAATATACGGTGGCTTCCTTTTCCTTGGTGGTGATGGCCACGGTGCCGTTGTCGTTCATGGCCGATGCCGGTATGCTGTTGCCTCCGGTATATACTGTGCCGTCAATCTTTATCTCATCGATGTCAAAGCCTGAGTTGGCGTTGATATTGATGTATGATGTGGGCTGTAGGTCAAGGTCCATAGTCCCTGACTCGTTGAAATAGTAGTAGTTGTAGTTGGCGGTGTCATACAGCGACACGGCTGCGGGGTTGTCTACCGTGAAGGTTACGTGCTTGGCCTGGAGCTTTTCCAGCGTGATTGCCACGAGGGCTCCGTCGGGAATCTCGGATGCGCTCACATAGTTGCCGTATACCACTGTCTC
>CAZBWZ010000055.1:0-13666 GCA_964495725.1 uncultured Bacteroides sp. | reverse complement strand
CTGAATGTCGACGGACTGCCGGTGCTCAACAAAGACGCATACGATTTCGACCTCTTCGATATCAGCAAGATCGAGGTATTGCGCGGTGCCCAGTCCATGCTCAACGGGCGCAATACGATGGCCGGCCAGGTCAATATCACCACATTGTCGCCATGGCAGTGCCGAGGGGTGAGACTGATGGCCGAATACGGACGCGCCAACTCAATTAAGGCCGGTGCCGCCTACTATTTCGGTATCACCGACAGACTCGCATCATCAGTCAGCGCTTACTATACAAGGACAGACGGTTACTACAGAAACAGCTATAATAGCGCACGCCTCGGCTCAGAGGATACAGGCAGCCTGAGATGGAAAATGTCGTGGCACCCGTCTGAGAGATTGTCCGTCACCAACACGGCATCGGCCTCACATACCCGGCAGGGTGGCTATCCTTATGCAAGCGTGTCCACTGGCAATATTGCCTACAATGATACCTGTTACTACCACCGCACCTATATCGCAGACGCTCTCACGATAGGCTTCACGGGCAGGCGGGCGATCGTCACATCCGTCACTTCGTTTCAGTATCTTGACGACAATATGGTCGCCGATCAGGATTTTACACCTCAGAGCTATTTCACATTGATGCAGAAGCGTAAGGAGTGGGGGATAACCGAAGATATTTACACCAAGCACTCTCACGGTGACCTCACATGGCTCGGCGGCGCCTTCGGATTCATCCGCCACACATCGATGAGTGCGCCCGTGACTTTCAAGGATGACGGAATAACCAATCTCATAGAGAAACACCCTAATGAAGTCAATCCCTATTATCCGATCGAGTGGAGCCAGCGCAGTTTTGTCCTCGGCAGCGAGTTCACACCCGTCAATTTCGGTGGATCAGTATATGCCCAGGCCCAGTACAATCCGGGTAAGTGGCGTATCGAGCTGGGAATGCGCATAGACGTAGAGCGCGCCCAGCTGAGCTATTACAGCCATTGCGACACCGGCTACGACATATACAAGCTGCAAGGCGACGGTACGAAAGAGCTATATTCACATCAGCCTGTGAAGATCGATGACCGCGGGAATCTGCACCGCACGTACGCCGAATTCCTGCCCAAGATAGCTCTCGGCTATCAGGCGGCCGAGTCAACTACTCTCTTTGTAAATCTATCCAAGGGTTATAAGGCCGGCGGATTCAACGTACAGATGTTCTCCGATGTGCTTGAGCAGCGGATAATGGAGATGATGGGGATGACCAAACTATATGACATTGACGAAATCGTGAGCTATAAACCCGAGAAGAGCTGGAATGTAGAATTAGGAGTAAAGAGCTCATTCGGCGATTTCGATGCCGAGGGCGCGCTATTCTATATCAGCTGTACTGACCAGCAGCTCACAATGTTTCCTCCCGGACTCACCACCGGTCGAATCATGACCAATGCCGGACGCACCCGCTCTTACGGAGCCGAACTTACACTGACATGGCGACCGGCAGAATGTATCAGGCTGCGCGGCAGCTACGGTTACACAAATGCAAAATTCAGCAAATATGACGACGGCCGTGAAAACTATGCCGGTAACCGGCTGCCATACGCTCCGTCAAATACTATGTTCATATCCGCTGATTATTACATTCCACTCAATATCAATGGGGTGATACCATCGATCACAGCCGATGTGCGCGGAGTGGGGGATATCTACTGGAACGAGGCCAACACTGTCTGCCAGCCCTTCTATGCCACGGCCGGCCTCTCGCTCATGCTCTCACATCCACGCTGGAGTCTGCGTCTGTGGGGTGAGAATATTACAGGCACCCGCTACAACAACTTCTATTTCGTATCCATGGGCAACGCCTTCGTGCAGCGCGGCAACCCCGCCACATGGGGCGCCACCCTCCGTCTCAACCTATGATTCGTTTTTTCTCAAAGTCGTATTATGGTAGGACCATTTTGAATACCTTGAATATGTTTCCTGCCGCACGCATTATCAGAGAGTTTACGTTAAGCTCAAAATCAGGCATATACTGAAAGGAAAATTCCGGCATGAATATCAGCATCAACAACGTGATGGAGTAGACAGAGGCGGGAATCCTGCTGAACAGACCGGTGATAGCGCCACCAATATCAAGCGACCATTTCGGTAGGGTTGCCAGCGCTATTTTTTCAGGCAGGATAAAAGCGACACACAGAGATGACAGGGTTGCGTGGCACAGGAGACGTCCGTAGTCACAACTCAATCCGGCCCATAAAGGCAACATGCAAAGCATGAAGAAAAGGTAGACAGTAGTGAATACATTCGGCCTGTAGGGAAAGCGGCTTGTCGGCGTGTACCTATCCACATACATGTAGCTGATATATATATATGGGGTGAGGATGATCAGGAATACATATTTCAACAGAGACAGGATGTGAAACTCGGGCATCAGTATGCTGAGGTTGTAGTCCAGGGAGTCTCCGACCGACCAGTCGAGCGATGTCATCACATGTCGGGGTATAGCCTGAATGTCGGGCGATACTTCGACCCATGATGAGAAAATGCGTTGTCCGATACCGGGTTCACCTGTAGATTTGAGCAATACGAGCATAGTGGCGCAGATCACAGCAGGATATACCCATCGTCCCCACATAGGTAATTGTTTGTCTCTGATGACCACAAGTACCATTAATCCGAGACACATGAAGATCGCCGGCTCGTAGATCATAAGTATCAGTACACTGGTCATAGACATTGCTGCAATCCTGACTGCCGCTGATTTTCGTGACCGGTATGTATAAAGCAAAGCTATAAACAGAGTGTATATGATGAAATCCTTGCGTATTATCGAAGCCATCAAAATATATGCCAGCACCGCAAGCAGCCACCATCTGATGCCGAATCTCCTGAATTGCATTATCATGAAGATGCCTACAAAGAAGAAAGATGCAAGAGAGACTGACAGTATCATGATATATGGATCGATACCTGTGACCTTCACGGCTTCGTAAAGGAGTTGTCCGAGCAGACCGCGTCTTATGAATCCGCCTTCGTAATTGGTCAACCATTCCATCATACACCAGCCGGTGGTGCCTCCCCGCAGGCTCATGAAATACATGATCCATTGATACAGAGTGAGGATGAAAATGAAGTTGACTGCAAGCACAAACCATCTGCCGGCTTTGTAGCTCTTGCCCTTGTCACTGCAGATTTCTGTCATGGCAGTAGGATTAGTCATTTACTGAGAAATAAATCACGATATTTTGTAAGTAAGCAAGTTACATTTATCACGATGCAAAGGTAAAAAAAGTAATTGGTTTTTCTTTACCTATAGTCTGGAAAAAGAATTACAGTCGGGTAGATGATATTCCAGAATAAAGATTAATTTTGTAGTCCCATACCAATCCCTTGGTGTATTACACTGCCGGGATTACTATGATGATTATCGCGTAGCCGTATTTATATTTTAACTTCATATTGGACATGCAAACTGTAGCCAGCTCCAAAACATCATATAGGCGCGACCTCCAACTGGATGCCTACAGAGCCCTCATCATGATCTATGTGCCATGTGTCATTCATGTCTTGTTCTGGTTAGAGAAGGGAAATTGGTACATCAATTCATTATGTCTGATAGAAATGCCCGTTATCTTTTTTATCTCGGGTGCGACAATGTATATCACCGGTAGGGAAAGGGGGCTCGTGGACACTGTGAGGAACCGTGGAAAAAGGTTGCTTCTTCCATATTGTCTGTATATCCTCTTCTGTTTATTTAGTGTAATGGCAGCAGTTGTATTTGTGCCGGAACTGGCGAATTTCAAATTATCCATGTGGAAAATCATTTTCGTACAGGACAATTCTTTGCCGGTGCCATATATGTCACATCTGTGGTTTGTGATTCCTTATCTCATCGTATCCTGCTCCTTCCCGATTCAGCGGAAATGGGCCGACAGAACGAATCCTCTGGTGTATATGTTGATACTTGCGGTGCTTTGTCTTGTCTCCACGACCTTGACATCCGACCTCCAAATTGTTGAAATTACTCGTGAAGCCGTGATTTTTAACTTCTTTTTCATGGCAGGATATTTGTTTTATCAGCGGATTACCAAAAAAATCCTGATTCTCATTACATCCGTCGCGACAATTATCGTGGCCATATGTCTTTGGCATGAATGGTATTCAATGGGATATTTCAGTATACAGAGCCACAAGTTCCCGCCTGATGCGTTTTACCTTGTATTCGGTATCAGCAGTCTGGGAATAATGTCGCTGTTGGTCGGTTATATCACAATCCCTCACAACCGCTTGATAAAGCATTGGAGCGATAATGGATACACCATTTATCTCTGGCAAAACTTCAGCTTCATCATATACACTTTTATATACAACCGTACTCCAATGGGTCAACTTCTTGGGCCATACCATTTTGTGGATTTTATGGTGGCCACCGTGGGGATTTTTATCTTATCAACGTTGACCGGCATAGTGATCGCACCTGTAGAACGCCGGTTTTTCAATCTCTGCACTAAACTTGCAAAAATTGCGAGTAGTCAGAAAAGAAAGTGATCTTAAATGAATCTGTAGTAGATTATTGGCTTGTACGGCTGGCTATCTGTATATTAAATTGTGACAATAATAAAAAGATGTGAAAACAGCGAAATAATATGTTAAAACGCCCGAGTCCTGAGTGATTGGCAAGAAAATTGCCGGATAAATTATTATCTTTGCAATCCGGTAGCCAGCGGTTGAATCATGATGGCTCCGGTTAATCAATCAATTATTGGACAATATTATGAAAATCAGAAATTTATTTACAGTGGCAACCGGTATGTTGCTTTCATCGGTAGCAATGACATCATGTCTCGGAGACAAGGGCGATGATCACATGACGGTGACCACCACATACACCGCTCAATTCAATGCCATCACCGACATCCAGACCGGAGAGACCGTGATGTATCCAGGTGTATCCTATACCCTTGAGACAGAGCTGCAGGAACCTAAGGCAAGTCTGAAAATAGAAGGTCTGAGACTGCCAAACGGCATGAGCTATCCGTCGATGATATTCCAGAATGTGCCCTGGAAGACCAATTCACGTGGATGGAGCGAGATCAGCCTCACCAATGCGGTGCCCGACGGTGTCGGCGGCTATCTCAATGTACCCACCTTCACCTCCCTTACATTCCAGACAGCCAGCCGCTATTTCTCAACACTTTACGTACCCTGTCTCAGCATCAGTTATGATGTGGACGGTTACCGGGTGTATTCATTCCCCGAACAGATTCTTGAGGTAGGGGAGACAGTGGTGACCGACAAGACCACCGGAGATGTGTATAAGCCTGCTGACAACAACATAGATCCTGCCGTATATGTATTTTCACTTTCTCCCACCACAGGCAAGGCAACACTCACAATCTCAGGCGCGAAGTTCCACAAGGACATGCCAGCGATGAACATGCGGTTCTCCGACATCCCCTTCAGTGTCACAATGGGTGGCAATATCGAGATGGAGATCGAGAGCCTTGTGCCCAGCCTTCTCACCGGAGCCAGTGCATCAACCTCCACGGCGACCCCGATGCCGACCTTCCCCATCACCGACTTCAAGGCTACCTACGATCCCGACCGTGGTATATGGGTGTCATACGTATGCAGCCCCGATATGGAGAAATTCAAGGGCTCGTTCTCAGTATCTATGGTCAACCAGTATCCTGAGACTATCGGCGGCGGCTCATCTACCACCAATTGAATGTCAATATGCTATCTGCTCCACCGCCTGTTGACTGCAGAGGCTATTGGTAATTTAACTTATGATCATTCGTCTAAAGAATCCTGATCGCATAACATTGTTATGAACAACAATCCATTCATAAGAATTTGGAGGGCAATAGTGTCAGAGATACCCATATCTTTGGCACTATTCATTTTGTTTCTTATACCCTCATTTCTCCCGCCGACATTGTTGTTCAACGAGGTGAGATTTCAGCCTTCATTGGTCGCGGTAATCCTCATTCAGCCCATATTCTATGTTGTGGTGCTCGCCTTGCTCTCCCATCTACACAGATGGATATGGTGGAGCTCGCTTGTCATTGTCAGTATAGGTACAATGGTCGATGTCGGTTGCTATATAAGCCAGGGTACCAATCTGACAAGTGTGTTGCTGTCAATGATGCTCCAGACCAATCTTCGTGAGACCTGTGAATTCCTTTCCAATCCTCATCTGCTGACAGGATTGGTGAGTGGCGTTATTTGCCTGGGCTTGTATATGGCATCGGTGTATTTTGCTGATAGGGCCTGGAAGCAGCTGCTCAAGCAAAGGAAATATAGGATGTTCACTCTCAGGCCGGTAATTTCCACGATCCTTGGTGTGATGTTATGTCTGGTCAGTTTGCTTTCTGCGTATGTTCCTTTCAGGATCATACCTCGCAACTATATGGTCGATTTTGTAAATATGGATCACAGTCATCGGCCGATCGGAATCCCGGCTCCTGTCGCATATTACTTTGTCGAGCAGCAGCGCCGTCAAGACGCGTTACAGCTCGAGGGACTTGTCAATGAAAATGCCCGCGTCAAAGTGACCCCGTGTGCCGACGACTCCCTTAACATAATTTTAGTGATAGGGGAATCTCATAACAAGCACCGCTGTAACCTGTATGGATATCAAAAGACAACGTATCCATACATGAAAGAGCAGGTAGATTCCGGCAGGCTGATTGCCTACAATAACATTATCACATATATGCCTTTTACCAGATATGTGATGCCGTATTTCTTTACACCGTTGCACGTGCTCGGAGGCGAACCGTATGACAGCGCCCCTTTGCTGCCGGCCATAATAAAAAAAGGAGGTTATGAGACCTCTCTTTTCTGTAACCAACAGCTGATAAAGAAATATTTGTTTTTCGATCAGTCATGTTATCTGTTTCTAAACAGTGAAGACGTACGCAATCAGTGTTTCGACAGGATAAATGATGAGATTTTTGAATATGACGGGGATTTTGTTGATGCATATCCAACACCAACTTCATCACCCCGGAGTTTTACCATATATAATCTGATGGGACAGCACGATTACGCTAAAGCAAGATATCCCTCCGGATTTGGATTATTCCGTCCTGAGGATTATTCCCATCTTCAAAAATTCAATGACATACAGTTTGCGGAAATGTCAGAATATGACAATGCCAGCCTATATAATGACTATGTGCTCAACAAGATAATTAGTGGAGTCGCCGATAAGAAAGCAGTGGTAATATATGTGCCTGATCATGGGGAGGAGAGCTTTGATTATCGCGATTTTAAGGTACGTAAGGCATTTGACTACGCTCCAGGCACGGTGAAATGTGAATACGAGGTACCTATGTTTATATGGTGCAGTGACAAATTCATTCAGGGATCACCAGAAAAATTCAGCCAGCTTAAGTCTAATGTTGACAAGCCGCTGTATAATACCGATATTGCTCATACTATCATGGATCTTGCATGTGTGCGTACGTGCCATTATGATCCGTGTCGCTCATTGCTCACTGATTCGCTCATGCGGGGTCACCGATTGATAGGTGTCGGAGGTGATTTTGATTACGACAGCAATAAGGAGACAATCGATGATTTCAAATTAATATATTGAGGTTGTCACACGTGTGAAATCAAAAACAGTAAACACAGCTAAATTAATAAGTTAAAACACTTAATCCATGACGGATATGCAAGAAAATCGCCGAAGTGTAATATTGTGTACATGTCACATGTAAGCGGATAAGTCAGTCGATGCAAATTATAATTTAATCAGTAAACGGAATCATGATATTCAACTCGTTTCAATTTTTATGGTTATTTCCTCTGATATTTCTGACTTATTGGATTGTTGACACGTTACTTTGCAGACGGGATGGAAAAAAAGCAGCTAACTTTACGCTACTTTTGATATCATACGGTATTTACGCACAATGGAGTCTTACCCATACACTTATCCTTTTCGGAATAACGCTTGTAACATATATATTTGCATTATTAATTGAAAACCGTCGCACATCCGGCAATGTATATTTTTTGATATGGACAGGTATTATCCTATGCCTGACTCCTCTTTTAATATATAAATATTACAACTTTATCTTGCATGTCGGAGCTTCCGCACTCGCGTGGATCGGTATAGATACGGGGGCATCGGGATTAAATTGGGTAGTCCCGTTGGGCTTGTCATTCTATACCTTTCAGGCTCTGGGTTATCTTTGGGACGTGTATTATGACAGGATCAGGGCTGAAAGGAATTTTATTGATTATATGCTTTTTGTGGCTTTCTTCCCTCAGATACTGTGCGGACCTATAAGTAAGGCCGCAGACTTACTGCCACAGATTAAAGAACAAAGACGATTCAATTATTCACAGGCTGTCTCCGGCTTGAGGTATTTGTTGTGGGGGATGTTTCTGAAAGTTTGTTTTGCTGATTGGCTGAGTATCTATGTAGATACGATATATTCAGATCCTTTGAATTTCACCGGCACATCCAATCTGATCGCGGCAATTTTTTATTCGCTCCAGATATATGGCGATTTTGCGGGATATTCGTTTATGGCTTTGGGTGTGGCGAGGCTACTGGGCTATGAGTTGATAAATAATTTCAACCGTCCATATCTCGCTACATCTGTAAGTGCGTTCTGGAAGCGGTGGAACATCTCATTGACACGATGGCTCACCTCATATATCTATATACCTTTGGGGGGGAGCAGGAGAGGTAAGCTCCGCACGTATATTAATATTTTGATTACATTCCTCGTAAGCGGAATATGGCATGGTGCTAATTTTACCTTTATATTGTGGGGACTGACTCATGGTGTGGCACAATGTGTGGAGAAGTTCCTGGGAATTAACCGACCGGAAAAGAACAGGTGGCTTGTGTTGCCAAGAATTATTTTGACTTTCCTTATAGTGACATTTGCATGGATTTTTTTCAGACTTCCTACTATATCCGATGCCTGGACTGTGATTAAGCATATATTCAGTTTCGGTTTGCCTTTTATAGATGTTATTTCATTCATCAATATTTTCTACGCATTAATGTTTGTTGTCACTTTCGAGGTGATCATGGAATTCAGAGCCCGGAAATTCAAGGAGGTGATGTCTGAATGTGCGATTGTCCGTTGGGGGGGATATATGATTATTTTGTTCAGCATCCTGTTGTTTGGAATTCTTAATTCCGGCCAGTTTATTTATGTCAATTTCTAATGTGTCATGAGAAAGTTTCTAATAAAGCTATTCTTATTCTTTGCAGTCGTTTTCATATGCGATAGGTTGATATCTATGGGAGCTGGCCGAATAATGAATTATGCTGAATCCGGTGAGATTCATAAGGTACATTCGATAATAAAGGAGAAGAGCCCTGACCTGCTGATACTCGGTTCGTCGCGTGCTGAATATCATTATTCGTCGCTGCTGATTCAGGATTCTCTTGATCTTTCTACATATAATGCGGGGCTCACAGGTCGTGGCCTGGTTTTCGGATATGGTCTGCTTAAAGGGATGGAGGCAAGATCATACTATCCGAAATATATTGTGTGTGAGATAACTCCGATGTTTGATCTCATGGACAGTGTGTTTGACTTGAGGTTAAATGCATTGTTTCCATATAGCGATATTGAGGGGATAAGGGAGCTGATCGTAAGCAATGACAATCATGAGAAGTATAAATTATGGTCACACACTTACAGGTTCAATTCAGTTCTGCCCAGAATATTAATGTCAAGGATCTTCAACTATGGCAATTCTTTAGAAGGATTCTCTCCATTGTCAGGACAGCTGAGACAGGATAGAATCGTCAATCCGGCAGACAGTACTGTTTCTCATGAATTCCATGTGAGTCAGATGAGAAAGAAATATCTGGAAAAGCTGATTAATGAAGTGCAGGAAAGAGGGGTGCAACCAATATTCATAGTCTCACCTGTATATGATTATGACAAGTATCTATTGGATGAGTATGTAGATTGTGAGATATCGCTACTAAAGGAATATGATCTGCCGGTGCTGAATCATCTGCATGATCCGCGATTTGTGAATCATGCAGAGTATTTTGCTAATCACGCACATCTTAACGCCAAAGGGGCCGAATATTTTTCTCAAATCATTGCCCCTGAGCTGGATTCGATTTTCGCGATAAGAAATGACCATGTCAAATAAAAGAAAAATGAAAAGAAATGTCATAAGCAGGATGTTGAATGCTTTGGTGTCAGAGCTACCACTGTCACTGGCACTTTACATATTGTTCCTTATTCCTTCCTTCCTCCCGCCTAAAGTGCTTTATAACGAACTGCGCTATCAACATTCACTTGCCTTAGTGATATTGGCTCAGCCTCTGTTCTATGTTGTCGTACTCTCTCTTCTCTCACACCGCTACAAATGGGTATGGTGGTGCTCCTTGGCAGTCGTTGGCATGCTCACTATGGTAGATATAGGTTGTTACATAAGCCAAGGCATCAACCTCACGAGCGTGTTGTTGGCGTTGATATTGCAGACCAACTTTCGTGAGGCTTGCGAGTTCCTGTCAAATCCGGTCATGATGACAGGATTGCTTTCCGGCTTTTTGGGACTTGGTATTTTTGTTGCGGCCGTGCATATGGCAGACCGGATGTGGAAGCGTCGTCTCACACGCATAAAACATCGTGCCACCAACGTTAGCCCGGTCGTAATGAATGTCATAGGTGTGACGATCTGTCTGGTAAGTCTCCTGTCCGCCTACATGCCATACAGGATCATGTTACGTAATAATATGGGTGATTTTGTAAAAGCAGATCACTGCGTACGCCCGATTGCGATCACTTCGCCATTTGCATATTATTTTATCGAACTCCAGCGACGGAGAGACGCCCTGCAGGTCGAAGGTATCGCCAGCGCAAATTCCGGTATCGATCTGGTTACATGCGATGTTGACTCACTCAATATAATATTGGTGATAGGTGAGTCGCACAATAAGCACAGATGTAACCTTTACGGATATCAAAAGCAGACATATCCACTGATGACAAAATTGGCTGAATCAGGCAATCTGACGGTATTTAATGACATAATCACATATATGGCCACTACCAAGTCGGTGATTCCCCGTTTTTTTACTCCGTTACGGGTGCATGACTCCAAACCATACGACAGTGCACCGTTGTTGCCGGCCATATTGAAAAAAGGAGGATATGAGACTGCAATTTTCTGCAATCAGCAGTTGATAAAGACATTTTTACTCTCTAACCAGTCATGCTACCTGTTTCTTAACAGTGAAGAGGTGCGCGACCAGTGTTTTGACAAAATCAACGAGACGATTTGTAAATATGATGCTGATTTTGTGGCGGCGTATCCTCCACCGGTATCATCGCCGAGAAACTTCACCATATATAATCTGATGGGTCAGCACTATGTGGCAAGTGAGAGATACCCGGCTGAATTTGCCATTTTCAAGCCCGACGAGTATACTCAGCTACATAAGTTTAACGATACGCAGTATAGGGAGATGTCGGAATATGACAATGCGTGTCTATACAATGATCATGTGCTCAACGAGATAATCAAGGGAGTGGCCGATGAGAAAGCCGTGGTGATATATGTCCCTGACCATGCTGAGGAAAGTTACGATTACCGGACTCTGCAGGGAAGAAGGTTGTTTGAATACACTCCGGCTACAATCAAGTGCGAATATGAGGTGCCAATGTTTATATGGTGCAGCGACAAATTCATCCAGGAGTCACCCGATGCTTTCCGTCAGCTGAAAGCCAATGTTGACAAGGCATTATATAATACCGATATAGCTCATACAATAATGGATCTGTCAGGGGTGCGTACCTCTCATTATGATCCACGTCTGTCTTTGCTCACTGACTCAGTGCTGCCTGGTCACCGCTATGTAGGCATATATTCAGATTATGACTACGATGCTAACCGCGACATAATAAAAAATGCCAAGCTTATCTACGAATAAAAATCAGACGCATGAAAAAAAATAGGTAATTTGCCGAAAAGTTTGTAACTTCGCAATCAGAAATGATTACACTGCGCGACATACATAAAAGCTACGGTAGCCTTGAGGTGCTGCGAGGTATATCTCTCGAGATACCGCGCCGGCAGGTGGTATCGATCGTAGGGCCCTCCGGAGCCGGCAAGACCACTCTGCTGCAGATAATGGGCACTCTCGACAAGCCGGACTCGGGATCTGTGCTCTACGATGACACTGATGTGCTGGCCATGCGCGATGCGGCCCTCTCCTCATTCCGTAACGCCCACATAGGATTTGTATTTCAGTTTCACAGACTGTTGCCTGAATTCTCATTGCTCGAAAACGTGGCGTTGCCGGCCCTCATAGCCGGAGTGTCGCATAAGGAGGCCAACGCCAGGGCAATGCGGCTGATTGAATATATGGGGCTACGCTCGCGCGCAACGCATCGTCCCGGCGAACTGTCGGGCGGTGAGTGTCAGCGTACAGCGGTGGCGCGTGCTCTGATCAACAATCCCGAGGTAGTGCTCGCCGACGAGCCGTCGGGCAGTCTCGACAGCCATAACCGTCATGAGCTGCACCAGCTCTTCTTTGATCTCAGGCGCGATACGGGTGTGACATTCGTCATCGTCACCCATGACGAAAGCCTGGCCGCAGACTGTGACAGAGTGATACACATGCGTGACGGACAAATAGAAAAAGTGACCACCCAGCAGCCGTCTGACCTTTTCGGTCCGTCGGTCGTGGTGCCTGACGGTGACCCCGGTTTTGAGGCTCCGGTGCTCGATTTTAATCCATAGGAGGAATCTGACATGTATAGACATTACAAAGGATATATCACAAAAATACTGTCAGCGACTCTCCTGACACTCTTGGTATCTTGTGGCGATGACAGCGAGGTATCACGTATACCTCCCACTGCGGTGTATGATATAGTTACGCTCGAAAGCACAGGTGGCAAGGGCACCACCTTCAGTATGCAGCTCAGCGGAGATTCACCCGTAATCAAATATCTTGCTCCATATGATTTCTCCAGCAGCACCCAGCTCAAGGAGGGGATACGTATGACCATCTGCTATACCCGCGGTGATGCCCCGGTGTATACATCGGGCAACATCTCTCTCTATGGCTACTCGCTGATGAGCAATACAGAGCAGAATGCCCTTACGGGCACATCAGAATCCTATCAGGGCTGGAAATCACAGCCTCTCAAGATAAGGGCTATGTGGCGCACCGGCATGTATATCAATATGCAGGCCGAGCTATATACCCACCGGGCCGACAAGCCCAAACGGTTCGTGATGGTGGCTGACGAATCTACGCTCTCATCTCCGTATCCCGAGCTGCATCTGATCTTCGATAATGCCGACGGTAATGATGGGAAGAATCTACAGCCTGTCACCGCCTCGTTTGACATATCGGCCGTATGGTCAGTTCAGACCGCCAAAGGTGTCGTCGTATATTATCCGACACCTGCCGGTGAGTCGTCACAGGTGTTTGAAAAGACAATCGATCCGGATATTCCGCCGGCCGATGTAATATGAAAGAATCCGAATTGCTTCAAAAACATGAAAATCCGGAGCTCTCTCCGGTAGGATTAAATAACAAATATCATAAACAATAAAACTTAATTAACCATGGCAGAACAACCCAAACAGAACGAGATAAAGATCGAGCTTACCCCTGAGGTGGCACGTGGCTACTACGCTAATCTGGCAATGATCCTCCATTCGCCCAGCG
>CAZBWZ010000054.1:0-13944 GCA_964495725.1 uncultured Bacteroides sp. | reverse complement strand
AAAATATGGGGCTATTCAGTACGAAACTTTTGCACTTCGTTCTTGAATTTGCATTTCGCGTTTTTTCACAGCCTCCGACATCCGTGATATATATTTAATGTGTAATTTTATATTATTGTATTGGACTTTTTGATTATCTTTGCATCGGTTTTGGCAGTAAGCTATGCCAAGGCAATGATATTCTCATTTCATAACCGCATCAGATAATGAAACTGAAACTCAAGAAAGGACTTGACCTCAGCCTCGCGGGCGCCGTGACCGACCTCTCGAAAGTGACCGCTGTCTCAGCCCCATCATGCGCAGTGACTCCTGACGACTTCTATGGTTTCGTGCCGAAGCCGGCCGTGCGCGAGGGTGACCATGTGGCCGCCGGAGCTCCCCTGCTCACCGACAAGAATTATCCGGCCATGACATTGGTGTCACCCGTGGCCGGCACAGTGAAGGCCATCGTCAGAGGTGAGCGGCGCAAGATATTGCGTGTAGTGGTCGAGAGCGACAACAGCGGCGACAATACCCGCTTTGACACATCATCGGTCGATAGCCGCGACAAGGCGCTCGACCTGCTCTGCGCATCGGGTATGCTGGCACGTATGCGTCAGAGACCCTACGATATAGTGCCACTGCCCGACCGCACTCCGCGCGACATCTTTGTCACCGCCATTGACAAGGCTCCGCTCTCACCGGGCTTAGGCATCGCTTTCCGTCCCGACCCCGCAATAATAACACGTGCGGTGGCCCTGTTGCGTCTGCTCACTGACGGGAAAGTATATCTTTCTGTAGGTGACGACTGGAATCTCGGTGACATCGACGGCGCCGAGATGGTCAGCGTACAAGGCCCCTACCCCGCCGGCAACCCCGGCGTGCAGATCGCCAATATCGCCCCTGTCAACAAGGGCGAGACCGTATGGACTCTCGACATCGTGACACTATGGAAGATAGGACTGCTGCTGCAGACAGGATCAGTGGATTTCTCTACCGTTGTGGCCCTCACGGGATCAGATGTAAAGGAGCCACAGCTGCTGTCAACCACAGAAGGCGCTGAGATCGCATCCCTCATTGCCGGCCGCCTCGACGGACACGGACACAATATGCGCATAATCAGCGGCAATGTATTCACAGGCACCGCTGTAGGAGATGACGGATATCTGCGCTTCCCCTACAGGCAGATCACGGTGATTCCCGAGGGCGACGATATCGTCGAATTCATGGGCTGGGCCACGATGTCGCCCAAGAAGATGAGTGTCAACCGGTCGTTTCCGGGCCACTTTCTCCACCGTCTGTTCAAGCCCGACGCCCGTCTGTTAGGCGGCCGGCGCGCGATGATCATGTCGGGTGAGTATGAAAAGATGATGCCGATGGATATAATGCCGGAATATCTGCTGAAGGCAATAATCGGACGCGATATCGACGCTATGGAGAAACTCGGCATCTACGAGGTGGCCCCCGAAGACTTCGCCCTGGCTGAATACACCGACACATCGAAGATACCGCTGCAGCGTATCGTGCGCGACGGTCTCGACTATCTGCGCAAGGAGGTAGAGTGACCGTCACCCCTTCAGCACACCACGGATAAGCAATATTTTAGATAACAATCAGATATATTATAATCGTGAATCCATTAAAAAAATATCTCGACCGTATCAGGCCCGAGTTTGGAAAGGATGGCAAGCTACACGCTCTGCATTCGCTCTACGACGGCATCGACACGTTTCTCTTCATGCCGGATACCACATCCGCCAAATCGGGTGGCGTGCATATTCACGACGCCATCGACTCCAAGCGCACTATGATCATTGTGGTGCTCGCTCTTATGCCATGCTTCTTCTTCGGTATGTATAACACAGGCTACCAGCACTGGCTGGCCTGTGGCGAGACAATATTCCCGTTCTGGTCGCTGATGCTGTATGGTCTGCTCGCCATATTGCCCAAAGTAATCGTAGCCTACGTGGTGGGACTCGGTATAGAATTCACCGTGGCCCAATGGCGGGGCGAGGAGATACAGGAGGGCTTCCTTGTCACCGGTATACTCGTGCCTATGATCCTGCCGGTCGAGACTCCGGTATGGATGCTTGCCGTAGCGGTAGCATTCGCTGTGATCTTTGCCAAGGAGGTGTTCGGAGGCACCGGCTACAACGTGTTCAACGTCGCGCTGATCACCCGCGCATTCCTCTTCTTCGCATATCCGGCCAAGATGTCGGGCGACAGTGTATTTGTTGCCACCGGCAAGATGTTCGGCTTCGGACCGGAGGCACCGGATGGCTTTACATGCGCCACACCGTTGGGACAGATGGCCACCGGCTCGGCCGAAACGGTGATTACCGGTGTCGGAGGCCATGCCCTCACCACCTGGGATGCCTTTATCGGCCTTATCCCCGGGTCATTCGGCGAGACCTCGGTGCTATGCATACTCATAGGGGCCGCCATATTGCTCTTCACAGGTATAGGCAGCTGGCGCATCATGCTGTCGGTATTTGTCGGAGCCATAGGCATGAGCCTGATTGTAAACGCCTTCGCTTCGCAGCTGTATCCGGTATCCTATCTGAGCGTGGCCGACCAGCTATTCTACGGAGGTCTGGCTTTCGCGGCAGTATTCATGGCTACCGATCCGGTCACCGCATCGCGCACCAACACCGGCAAATACATCTACGGACTGCTCATAGGCGTGGTGGCTGTGCTGATACGCACCTACAACACCGGATATCCCGAGGGTGCGATGCTCGCAGTGCTGCTCATGAACGCCTTCGCTCCGCTCATAGACTGGTGTGTGGTGCAGTCAAACATCAAGCGCCGCATGAAACGTATAACCCCTAATACCACTGAGCAATGAACAAGCAAAGCAACGTATACACAATATTATATATAGTGGTGCTGGTGGTGGCTGTGGGTGCCGGACTCGCCTTCACGGCTATGTCGCTCAAGCCCAGACAGCAGGCTAATGCCGATGCCGACAAGATGCGTCAGATACTGATGGCAGTGCATCTCGTCCCCGACACTGACATCAAGGCTCTGTATGACAAGACAATCACCGACAGCTATATCGTGAATTCCACCGGTGCGAGAGTAGAGGGGGATGCCTTCGCAGTGGATGTGAAGGCTCAGATAAAACTGCCCGATGCCGAGAGGAAACTCCCCGTATATGTCAGCACCCTGCCCGACGGCAGCGTGAAATACATACTGCCCGTCTACGGCGCAGGTCTGTGGGGCCCGATATGGGGCTATGTGGCTGTCGATGACAACGGATCCACAATATACGGAGCATACTTCTCTCACGAGGGAGAGACTCCGGGTCTCGGAGCCGAGATCGCCAAACCGGTATTCTACGACCAGTTTGATCCGTCGGTCAGTGGCTCGAAGACCCTCAACCTCTTCATCGACGGAGTATTCCACCCCATCGAGGTGGTGAAGCGCGGTCTCAAGCCCACCGACGGCTGCGACTATGTCAACGGAGTGTCGGGAGGCACCATCACAAGCAAAGGCGTGAGCGCGATGCTTGCCGACTGTCTCTCGCCATATCAAACATTCCTGTCAACCCTCTCAAACAAATAGGCTATGGCACAGAAAATCAATTATAAGGAGATACTGTTCAATCCCTTCTCCAAAAACAACCCCGTGATCGTGCAGGTGCTCGGCATCTGCTCGGCTCTGGCCGTCACAGCTCAGCTTGAGCCGGCTATCGTGATGGGTATGTCGGTAATCGCCGTGCTCGCGTTCTCCAACGTGATTATCTCACTGTTGCGCAACACCATCCCCACCAACATCCGCATCATCGTGCAGCTCGTGGTGGTAGCCGGTCTTGTGGTCATCGTCAATCAGCTGCTGCTGGCCTACGCCTACGATGTGGCCCTGCAGCTGTCGGTCTTCATCGGTCTGATCATCACCAACTGTATCCTTATGGGACGCCTCGAGGCCTTTGCCATGGGTAACAAACCGTGGCCGTCATTTCTCGATGGCATCGGCAACGGCATCGGCTATACGATCGTGCTCGTGATCGTGGCTTTCTTCCGCGAACTGCTCGGCAGCGGCACTTTATTCGGCCATCAGGTGGTGCCGCAGTGGTGCTACGACCACGGCTACGTCAACAACGGCCTGATGATACTGCCTCCGATGGCCCTGATCGTGGTGGCATGCATTATATGGGTACACCGTATCTACAACAAGGATCTTCAGGAAAACTGACACTCACCGTGACGATCTATTTGCCAACCTGACAAAACAACGACAGACAAAATGGAAAACTTCAATATATTCATACGGTCGATTTTCGTCGACAACATGATATTCGCCTACTTCCTGGGCATGTGTTCGTTTCTGGCCGTGTCAAAAAACGTGAAGACAGCGTTCGGGCTCGGTGTGGCGGTGACATTCATGCTCGTCATCACCTTGCCTATCAACTACCTGCTGCAGACCTACGTGCTGCGTCCCGGGGCCCTGGCATGGCTCAGTCCCGAATACGCCGATGTAGACCTCAGCTTCTTATCGCTCATCATGTTCATCGCCGTCATCGCCTCGATGACCCAGCTGGTAGAGATGGTGGTGGAGAAATACAGCCCGTCGCTGTATGCCTCGCTGGGCATATTCCTGCCGCTCATAGCCGTCAACTGCGCCATCCTCGGCGGATCGCTGTTCATGCAGCAGCGCGACTTCCCCTCGGTATGGACCGCGGTATGCGCCGGTGGCGGATGGGGCATCGGATGGCTGCTGGCGATATCGGCGGTGGCCGCCATACGCGAACGCCTCGCACAGTATTCCAAAATTCCCGCGCCTCTGCGTGGCATCGGTATCACCTTCATACTCACCGCCCTCATGGGTATAGCATTCATGAGCTTCCTCGGCATAAAAATTTAAGACATGACTACAACACTCATACCCCTGCAGACAGACACCACCACACTCACCCTTGTGGCAGGTGTGGGCTTCTTCCTTGCCCTCACCATCCTGCTTGTCATCATATTGCTGCTGGCCAAGCATTATCTGGTGCAATCGGGCAAAGTAAAGATTACCGTCAACGGTGACACCGTGATCGAGGCCAACTCCGGTGGATCGCTACTCTCTGTCATGGCCAACGAAAATGTGTTCCTGCCCAGCGCATGCGGTGGCAAAGGCAGCTGCGGACAGTGCAAAGTGCAGGTATTCAGCGGCGGCGGTGACATCCTGCCCACAGAGACCGTACATTTCTCACGCAAGCAGATCGCCGACCACTGGCGCCTCGGATGCCAGGTCAAGGTCAAGAGCGACATGAGCATCGGCGTGCCCGCATCGGTGCTCGATGTCAGGGAGTGGGAATGTGAGGTGATCAGCAACCGCAACGTAGCTACATTCATCAAGGAATTCATCGTGCAGCTGCCTCCCGGCCAGCACATGGACTTCCTCCCCGGCTCATACGCCCAGATCAAGATTCCGCCCTATAAGATGAGCTATGACAAGGATATCGACAAGAGCCTCATAGGCGATGAATACCTGCCGGCATGGGAGAAATTCGGCCTCTTCGCCCTCAGTTGCCACAACGACGAAACCACCATCCGCGCCTACTCCATGGCCAACTATCCCGACGAGGGCGACCGCATCATGCTCACCGTGCGTATCGCCACCCCGCCCTTCAAGCCCAAGCCCCAGACAGGATTCATGGATGTGATGCCGGGTATAGCCTCAAGCTATATCTTCACCCTCAAGCCCGGCGACAAGGTGATGATGAGCGGCCCATACGGAGACTTCCACCTCGTGCTTGACAACAAGAAGGAGATGATGTGGATCGGCGGTGGCGCGGGTATGGCTCCGCTGCGCTCGCAGATAATGTACATGACCAAGACCCTGCATACCACAGACCGCGAGATGCACTATTTCTATGGTGCCCGCGCCCTCAACGAGGTATTCTACCTACAGGATTTCCTTGACCTTGAGAAGGAGTTTCCCAACTTCCACTTCCATCTGGCACTCGACCGCCCGGATCCCGCAGCCGACAAAGCGGGCGTGAAGTACACCCCCGGATTCGTGCATCAGGTGATACACGACACATATCTCAAGGATCACGATGCTCCGGAAGACATCGAATACTATATGTGCGGTCCCGGCCCCATGAGCAACGCTGTCAACCAGATGCTCGACAGTCTGGGCGTGGATCCCGAAAACATCCATTACGACAACTTCGGAGGCTGATTCAGAAATAATTGACAATCATGAAGAAAATACTTTTATTCCTCATAATCATGCTTCCGCTTTTATGCGGAGCCAAACGTATAGCTGTGCTTGACCTGCAGCCCGGAGGAGGCGTTCCGACCGGTGATGCCGGTGGCTTATCCGCCATATTCACTACCTATTTTCACCCGGAAGGCTATGTGATGGTGACCCGCGGAGAAGTAGATAATGTTATTGAACAACAGAAATTCCAGCCCTATTCACTGGATGATAAGCAGATTGCCACAATAGCCGAGCAGCTGGATCTCTCCATTGTCGTGACAGGAAATCTCAACATGATCATGGGTGATTATAATGTGGATATCATGGCTATCGATATTGAATCAGGCTCAATCATCGCCACCGAAGGCACATCATTTAATAAAAATACGTACCGCGACGGCATGAAAGACCTTGCCATAAAGCTGTCAGAAGCTATTTCCGATAACCTTAGTCACCGGCACACGGCTACTTCCCACAGCCGGACCTACTCAAAGGAAGAACTCATAAAAAAGGGATTCAGATTCATGGACGATGCCCAGACCTATGCCATCATCGACGGCGTAAACGGACGTGCTGCAATCCAAGCCTTTGTTTGCGGTGAATATTCTGATGACAAATGGGCATACACGGCAAAAAAACTCGATAAGTCATGGTATATATCCGGCGACAACGACGGCAAGCTCAACGGATTAATGATTCTGTTTGCCAATGGCTCTGCAAAATCATCTCCGGAAACTTTCATCGGTTATGTCTGCGACGGCCAGATCGCTTACCCCTTGATTACCTTACATAAGAGTGATTACCGGGCAATTGGCATATATGAGCCACACGCAACCTATTACGAATACTGCACTTTATGGAAAGATAAACGTCTTGACGGAACAAACAGACCTCTGTTCACCGAATTGTTGAAAGTCTACGGGCCCCAGATCATAAACCCGGATTTTTTCATACAAGGGACAGATGGTAAGTTCGACATAAAAAAACTTAAGGACAACTTTGACTATTTTATGGATGGGGACGCCACTATCTCACCAAGCGCATGGTGGGGGAAATAGTGACTGCCAGATAGCTGTAACCGCTTACTGACGCATCCATTCGATTATTTGATATTAAGTCCGACTCTTTTATTTAGGCCAAGCAAAAATTCAGACTGATTCCATTTGTAGGAGTCAGCCTGAATTTTTATCATGAATAATATCTTACTGCAATAACTTTTTTACGATGGATACCGGTCATCTTCAGTTACCCACGATGACCTTGCGTGACTGATTGCCCTTACGCATTATGTAGATACCCTTACGCAGATTGTCACCCCTTACCTTTATTCCCTGCAGATTATAGTATTCTACCGGGGTTTCGGGCTGGGATTCACCTAATATATCGATCACACCCGAGCGCTCGGCGGCTGTGCGCAAAGCGGCATGCACAGCATAGTAAGCCTCCTTGGGTGCCATTGCTCCGTCATAAAGCAAAGGATTGTTTTCTCTCCATGAATCAGGATCACTGAGCCCCCAGATAAGTATCGTGCGGCAATTATCCTCAGACAAGGCTGCCGATACCACTGCACAATAGTCCTCGGCCTGCCTTAACGCTGCGTCAGGGGCCGAGGGGGCGGTCTGCACGATATCAAGCTCAGTAACAGCACATATCAGTCCTAATTCGCTGTATCTCCTGATGTTTTCGCGAAGCTTGTGGGCATCGATACTGCCACTGTTGAAATGACACTGGAAGCCAACGCCATGGATCGGGACACCTTTCTCAACCAGACGCTTGATCAGATTGTAATAAGCTTCTGACTTAGGCTGGCCCATAAACTCGGCACCATATTCATTAATGAACAGCAACGCATCCGGATCTACCTCATGTGCCATACGGAAGGCTTGTTCGATATATTCCTCTCCAATGACATTATACCATACCGAGCCACGCAATTTATACGCCGACGGATTGCTCCACACCACGCTCTGGTCATCATCAAGACATTCATTTACGACATCCCACTCGCGCACGCGTCCCTTGAGCCCCCCGGCCACACCGTTGATATGGTCGCGCATTATCTCTGTCAGTTGAGCGGAAGTCCAGCTCTTGTCGTTCTTTTTGCCATCTGATGAAATCCATGACGACACCTGCTGATGCCATACCAGCACATGTCCACGCACGTCGATATCGTGGCTGTTGGCAAAATTGATGAGATTCCATGCTCTGTCGAGAGTGAAATCGCCACGTGAGGGTTGGGTAGCATCAATCTTCATTTCGTTCTCGGCCTCCACGAGGTTAAACTGTGCACTCACTGTCGCCGGTTTCGGGTCGTTTGCATTATCAAGACTGTAAACGTATTGATTCACAGCCACACCTATCGATACACCGGCTCGTGAGGCATACTCGCGCAAAGGAGTCGCATCATTGTAATCCGCGGTCCAGTCTACGATAAAGTCATTGTTGTCACCACTCAGCACAGGCTGGTCTTCAATCACCACATCACCCTGTCCGGAATAGCTCTCGTCAACAACAGTTGCCGTAAGAGTGTATCCTGCAGCCCCGGCAGATTCATTCACCTCCCAGGTATATGCCTTTGGATATTGGATGCGGAAATTCCATTCACCCCCGGTCTGTGGCTTTGCGGCAGCTGAGATGAGGGTGAATGTATCACCTTTCCTGAGAGTGGCGCCCCCGGCAAGCTGTATCTCAAGCACAGGCATCACGACCGAAGGATCGTAATTCTCATCGCGATCACTATACAAGAGGTCACCTGAGATGTCAAGAGCCGTAGAGCCCTGGTCACAGATACTGAAAATGACACGCGACGTAGGATGAAGCTTCAGGTCGATCGCGTTGCCTCCTACATAATCGGCTATGGCGAGTGTGCGTCCATTGTCATCTCCGGGCTGGATATGCCCGAATACATCTGTAGTGCCCGATATGCTGCCGCTTCCTCCCAGACACCCCCCGGTATAAACGACCACGCCGGTGGTGTTGGCTCCGATCCCAATGGCTCCGGGAAGCTTGCCGCTTGACGCTGCGGCGGCATCATTGCTTACAAGCAGCCTGCCGCCTACCACCATCACGAATCCGGTGATGCGGTTGTCGTTACCCGAGATAACATATGTGCCTGCACCTTCTTTCACTATTCCCACTGATGATGTGCCTTCGGCCGCTATTGTTCCCGCGAGCTCCGAGTCAGTGCCGTCACTGCCGACAAGATAATAAACTCCTTTGGTCTTATTGGCCTTGTAATAGCCCATCAGACGGCTTCCCGCCTCCATTGTCAAGGAAGCAATGCGGTGGGCGCGTGCCGAGTTACCATCCTCGCCGGCGAGCGTGGCTCCCTGATGGAGCACAACCTTGTTAGTGGCGAGAAGCTGAGTGAAACGTCTGTCACGGATAGACCCTTTCGTGTCTCCGGGATCAAACTTCATACCGCCGTGTGCAAGCACTTCGCCATAGAATCCGGCACTCACCGACGGATTCACCTCAGGCCAAGGATAAATGTGTACCTCGCCATCAAATTCACTCCAGTCAGGCTGCGAATTCGATGAATTGCCGATAAACGAGCGTTCGCCGCCTGAATGTATATTGAGACGGCCCTCTCCGCGTATAGGCGACATCCAATAAGTGTAGCGGGAGGTATATACATCAAGCACATTTCCCCCAGGGATGGTGATACCACCGTCATAGTGTGTGTATTTCGATGAGGTGCTCGACGGATCGCTGAAGTCAAGTTTGCCATCCTCAAACACGGGATAGTCTGTGCCGGAGATTACTATATTATCAATGTAATAGTCGGAGTTGTCGGAGTTGAAGCCTATACGCAGATAGGGCGAATCGTTGCCGGCCTCTATGGCGGGTACTTCATACGTCCATGTTTTCCAAATCGATACCGGGCCGTAGGAGGGCCAGCTTTCCTCGTGCAGCTTCTGTGTGCCAAGGAATATCTGGAAATTCTTCCACTCGCCGCACGGATCGTTGTAATGACGGCGTATATCCACCGACACCTTCTCAACTTTTTTACCGAAATTCGCTCCGGCATATTCATCCGGCAGGATGAGTTCAACATGGTCGTTCCAGTTGCGGTTGACCACATGCAACACCTTGTTACCGGCATTTGCCGGATCAGCCTCTACCGTGGCTGTCGTAGCGGTCTGGTCACCATAATTATTCCACACTGTGAAAGTCTGGCCGATAGAACAGTCCTCAAAGTCACACACCACATAGCTGGAGGCTCTCATGACCGCGACCGCCCCGATTGATACAGCCGCAAAAGTAAAGGTTCTTACTAACTTCATGATATATTCAATGTTTAAGGTTATTACGGTTGCAAAGATAAGGATGCATACTCAATCATACAACTCACCGGGTGGGATGATTTCGGCCGGATTGTCTATCAGCAGCGGCTCACGTCTGAGCAGGCGGATTAGGTCGGTGACCTTTATGGCGATGAATCCACAGGCGTCACCGTCGGTGAGCACTATCCTGTCACGGGCGGCTACGTCACGGTCCATCACGAAAGTGACATCGGCGGCCTCTTCTCTAAGCAGGGCAAACGGGGTGGCGGCTCCGTGAGGTGTGCCCAGCACCTGCATCATCAGCGCCTCGTCGGCAAACGACACGCGCGGTATCTGCAACGCCGCTCCGAATTCCTTGGTGATAAACGGCTTGCGCGCATGTGTCACATACAGCCAGAAACGGTTTTTCTGTCGGTTGGTGAGCAGGATGGTCTTTACCGTATCGATTCCGAATGCCCGGTCGATATTCAGGCAATCGTCCATCGACACCCCCGGATCACTCTCTATCCTCGTGTATTCAATTCCGGCTCTGTCAAGGCTCTCATATATCAGCCGCTGTGTATCAGTCTTGAAAGCAGCCGGAGCCCCGGTCATTACCTCGCTCGTATAAAAATTATTATCATTATCCATATCCAACAAACATATAACACCAGTATGCACCTGGCCACATCGACTGTATCACGTGACCAAGTGCATACTTTATTACTACTTGTTACTTGAAATTTACTCTGAATGGTCCTGTGACCGAATTGAACAGCAGACTGCCGTCAGAGAGATACTGGATTACGGCGTACGCGCCATTGCCACGGTTGTTTTTGCCGAACGACACACGATGGCGAGTGGCTCCTGTCTTCCAGTCCATTCCCGTCACTACCCAGCCATCGCTCTCATAGCCATTGACAAATACGATCTCTGACGGGATGCTCACTGAGGGAATCATGCTGATCGAACTTACATCGGCGCGACACCACTTGCTCTCCCACTTGTTTTCCTTGACATTCCATCTCACGCACTCCGCACCCTTTGGTCCGGGTGTCAGCGGGCCGATTGCCAATACTCCTATCACCTTATCCTGGATTATCTCGGTGGCTGCGTCAATATTATTGACCACAAAGGCATCATAGCCGCCGGCTACCACCGACTGCTCGGACTGTATCCATTCTGTAGTGGACGGCAAACCGCACGTCACTTCAAACTCGCCTGCAAGTCGCGGATTGGACGCATCCACGACAGCGGCATCAGCCGGAATCTCATCTCTCCAGAATGCCACCAATTTCATACGCTTAGCTCCGTCAGTGATCACCACGAGCTTATCCTCCTCGTCACCGAAACCCATCAGCGTAGGGGTCGAGCCTGTGCCGTAGCCATGTTTGATGGCCGGGGCCTCTGGGCCTCCGTCGTAAGATGCCTGCCATGCACCGTCGCTTTCTTTGTCAGAAAAATGTCCGTTCTTGCATATCACCTTACTCATCACTCCCTTGCCGCCGGGCTCGCGGCTGTTGCTTGCCACATATATACCACCGTTTTCATCGTTTGAAATCGAATTGGTAAGCACCTGATCATCACCAAATGGATAGGAATCCACTATTTGCGTCAACGAGCGGTCTACCGTGACCAGCCCTCTCTGCGAGGCCACTATAAGGAATCCGTCGTAACTCATCGATACACCCACTATGGTGTATGATCCGAAAATATGCGATGTCATATCGATCTGTGCGTCAAGCCTGATACCCTTCGAAGGGTCATTCTTGTCCACCAGACTGTATCTGGCCAATATCCTGCCGGCATTAACGTATATATGATTGTCGCGGTCACACAGCACATAGTTGCCGTTGGAGATAGCAAGCTGAGGCGTAGCTCCCAATACCTCCTTCACGGCTGTCTCCAGCTCGGGGATCGAAGCGTAGTTGGCAGCCAACTTCTCCAGATCGGCCTTGGTGCGCATTGCCACTCCGGGCATAGCGGCCTCGGCCACCTTCTGCCATCCACCGTCAGTGATCCTGATATACGACACTCTGTCACTGCCCACACCCCACATATAGTCAGGAGAAGTCGAGGCGATGGTCATCAGATTGACGGGGCCGCTCCAGCTCGATTCGCAATCATCAGGATTCACTGTATAGTATCCATCCTTCACTGCATACGGAAAGGCATCGGTCTGTGCCGAATTGAAATGGGTGATACTGTATATACTGCTTGCCAGCCACGGATTTACGCTTGGTGTGTTGTATTGTGCCAATGGTTTGTCGTTGATGTCAACGGTGTTGGCCGGTTCATCATCGTGACAACTCTGCAACAGCATCGATCCAGCTACTGTGATCAACGCCATTGATCTGTAAAAAAATTTGTTCATTATCATCTTTTTTGTAGAGTAGTTATTCAGGTGCAAAGTTAGTATGACTCCATCAATTATCACGCATATCCTGCACGACATTTTACCCTCGTACACGCGACATTTTTGATTCGCGGCCCGTTTACACAAAATACTACTATCCTCGCCCACCGCCATTCCTCTTTGTTTTTTCAAAAAGTTCCCGATTATTCATCTTTGTTTTTTCAAAAAACTACTATTTATTCCTCTTCATTTTTTTTAAAAAAACATATTAATCTATTGTAATTAAAATTATTATGTGTAATTTTGCCCAAGCATCCTAAAACCGATATAAAATAGACGGCACGACACGACAGATCGACATCCTGCCCATATATGCCGTAGGTCGCCTCACCCACAGCTAATCCCCTGTATACATCAGGCAGATGGACACAGACTGCCCTACCACTCTCAACAGATTTCTTGATCAATTCTTCATCATATCATCTGACAGAGTCAAAAAAACTCCACCAAAATCCCGGTGAAAATTTGCATAGCTTAGAAATACACTCTATATTTGTTGTGCCGATCGTCCACCAAGGTCCGGTATGGGCTTGCGGGCGGGATGCTGAAATACATAACAAAACAGCGTATATCACGCTTGTCCTTGAATCATAAATAATCTACTTATGAAAAAATTAAAGATCTTTTCTCTGATGGCTTTTGCAGCCGCAGGATTGTTTGCCCAGGCTCAGGAGTCAACGACTGGGGGAAACGCCCAATCCGATGATTTGGAATCTCTGCGCGATGAGGTGCAAAGTCTGAGATCTGAACTGAATGCTCAAAAAGACAAAGATGTCCAAAGATCAGTATGGGGACGCCAGAAAGCGTTGAAGATCGGCTATGTCGATAACACATGGACCCCTGAAGCCGTCGACGGTCAGACACTCGCCAAGCTTAAGCCTAATTACGGATTCTCTCTGGGATTGACAAAGACCTACTTCCTCCACCCAAAGGCCATCGCCGGATGCCTCAAATTCGGTCTGGATGTCACCTGGTTTGATATCTCGTACGTCAACTACAAGGCTAACCCTAACTGGAGCGACAACGTAGGAGGTGATTACGACGACCTACCCGACTTCGACGTACCCAACTTAGGCTCCAACCAGATTG
>CAZBWZ010000053.1:0-14287 GCA_964495725.1 uncultured Bacteroides sp. | reverse complement strand
TATCAGCAGGGACGTCTCGATACCAGCAACTATATCCGCGACAAATATCCCAACCGATATACCTACGCCCAGGGTATCAAGGTGTTCCTGAATGCCGGCATACGCTTTTAGGCATCAGGCGGATTACATACTATAATAATTGTAATGAGTACAGTAAAACAGATTACAGATGAAACAATTTCTTAAAAAATCCATATACGTGGCGATGTTGGCGGCTGTAGCCTCCTGCTCAGATGATTTCACCTATCCTCCCATGATAGTGCCGGAGGCATCCATGCAACCCAATACGTCGATCGCCGCGCTCAAGGAGCTCTATTGGGAGAACGACCGCAACTATTGCTCGACCATATTGCCGCTCGACGACTCCGACATGATTATAAAGGGACGTGTGGTGAGCAGCGATTCCACCGGCAATATTTTCAAGAATGTGGTGATCGAAGACGGCACTGCCGCCCTCACGATCGCTATCAATGCCTACGACCTGTATGAGAGCTATCAGTACGGCCAGGAAGTGGTGGTGAATGTCACCGGGTTGCAGATAGGCGGATACAACGGCCTGATGCAGCTGGGCGCAGAGAGCACCTATAACGGACAGCCCTCCATGACATTCATGGAGAAGGACGTGTTTGACAGCCATGCCGAGCCCGATGGCTTGTCAAATCCCGACAAGGTGATTCCTCAGGTATTCACCATCCCGCAGCTTACCGAAATCAAGAGTGACAGCAGGCAGCTGTGTCTGGCTCAGAGCAAGCTCGTGAAGGTGGAGGATGTAAGATTCATAGATGCCGGGCAGGCATTTGCTCCGGCCTCCACTACCGACCGCTATGTCGAGGATAAGGACGGTAACCGTCTGAATGTGCGATGCAGTTCTTATTCAGATTTCAAGAACGAGATTATCCCGGCCGGATACGGCAGCGTGACCGCCATACTGAGCTATTACGGCACAGACTGGCAGATGTTGCTGATCGATCTCGGAGGCCTTCAGGGATTCACTCCCTCAATTCCCGCTACCCCCGGTACACCTGACACCCCGGATAATCCTGACACGCCCGATACTCCCTCGGATGCTGAGGTAATCTATACCGGTCTGGAGAGCAACGACACCGGTTGGACAATATACAACGCTACGCTGCCCGATGCCCTGACATACGTATGGAAATGGGATGAGCAATATAAGTATATGAAGGCGAGTGCGTATAAGGGCGAGAATTTCGCAGCTGACTCATATCTCACCACTCCGGTGGACCTTACCGGCTATAAGAGCGCATACGTAGAGTTTGACCACGCTTATAAGTTCGGCAGCGACGTGGCCAATACACTGTTGCTCGTGGTGCGTGAGCAGGGCACCGATGCATGGACCAAGCTCACGATACCACAGTGGCCCACAGGCAACGACTGGACATTCGTGACTTCGGGAGCAGTCGGTCTCGATGCCTACGCAGGCAAGAAGATTGAGATAGGATTCCGCTACACATCCACAGCCTCGGCGGCAGCGACCTGGGAGGTGAAGAACTTCAAGGTAAGCGCAGCCAAGTGATGATCAAATCAGAAAACAAAAAAAGAAACCAACAATGAAATCATTGAAAAAATATATTCCGTCAGTAGCATTGGCTGCCGTAGCTATGGGTCTGTGGTCGTGTCAAGATGATTTTGACGCGCCTGTGGTCGAGGCTCCGGTTGCTGACCTGACACCCAACATGTCGATATTCGAGCTGAAGAAGATGTATTGGGATGACGCTGTCAACTACATTGACACAATCGGTGTGGAGAATGGAGTGCCTGATGACAAAAGCTATGTGATCAGCGGTAGGGTGGTGTCAAGTGATGAGGCCGGCAACGTGTTCAAGAGCCTTGTGATCGACGACGGTACTGCCGCTCTCGCCCTCTCGGTCAACTCCTACAACCTGTATCTCAAATATCGCATCGGTCAGGAGATAGTGATCGATCTCAAGGGGATGTATATCGGCAAATACAACGGCCTCGTGCAGCTGGGTATGCCCGAATGGTACGCCAACGGCAACGCATGGGAGGCTACCTTTATGGCTCCCGAGTATTTCGAGAGGCATGTGCGTGCCAACGGATTTCCGGATGCATCTAAGATCGATACGCTTGAAATCAATTATTTTTCAGATCTGCCATCTACTCCCGATGGTCTATGCCGCTATCAGAGCCGGCTGGTAAAGTTTAACAATGTCTTTTTCCAGAACGGAGGCAAGGAGCAGTTCTCCACCTATCATTCGTCGGGAGTAAACCAGAATATCGTGGATGTCAACGGCAATACATTGCCTGTCCGCACCAGCGGCTACTCCAATTTCTGGAACAAGGTGTTACATGACGGCAACGGTGATGTAGTGTGCATACTCAGTTATTACGGCACCACCGGCTGGCAGCTCATGCTCAACGATTACGCCGGATGCATGAATTTCGGCAATCCCACGATCGCACCGGGCACACAGGATAATCCCTATACTGTGGCCGATGCCATCGCCACCGTCAATTCAGGCACGCCGAGGAGCGGCTGGGTGTCAGGGTATATAGTCGGTGCCGTGGCTCCGGAAGTGACATCGGTGACCTCTAACAGTGATATAGAGTGGGAAGCCGATGTCGTGCTCGGCAATACACTCGTGATAGGTGCGACACCTGATACGCGTGATATTTCCGAGGCTATGGTGATTGCATTGCCACAGGGCTCGGCTCTGCGCCGCTACGGTAACCTCGCAGATAATCCGGGCAACTACCGTAAGGCTATAAGCGTGAAGGGTACGTTCGGAATGTATATGGATACATACGGCGTGCTTGACAACAACGGAAAGAAGGATGTGTTCACTATCGAGGGTGTCACCGTCGACGATGGCAGTGCGTCCGAGGGTGACGGCACGGAATCCCGTCCATACAATGTGGGTCAGGTGATAGCCATGAATCCTCAGGGCAATGCCGATAATCCTGACAAGAAAGATGTGTGGGTACGCGGATATATAGTGGGATGGGCCGACATGTCGAGCATATATTATGTGAATGCCGAGACAGCGCGTTTCAGTGTCCCTGCTACCCTCAATACCAACATCCTGATCGCCGCTACGCCTGACGAGACCGACTGGAGCAAGTGTGTGGCCCTGCAGCTGCCAAACGGCGAGATACGCACAGCGCTCAATCTCAGGGACAACCCAGGAAATCTGGGCCGTGACATGCAGGTGATGGGCAACATCGCCAAGTATTCAGGTGTGCCGGGTGTGCGCTCCGTGTCAAAGTATGTGTGGCTGAGCGAAGCCCCTGAGAATCCTGATGTCCCTGACAATCCCGACCCTGACACCCCCGATAATCCCGGCCAGGGTGGCACCGCTGATTTCAATACTCTCAACGGCGGAAAGCCCAACACGATGTCGTATGGCACATTCACCACCGACAATGGCTGGACTGCTGACTGGTGTCTTGTTGCTGCCGGAGGCACCGATGCCACTAACTTTGTGAGCACCAGCGCATCGTTCCTTTTCCCGATAATAGACGGCTCACTGGCGCGTAAGGGCAGTATCAAATCACCGTCACTCACCGGCGGAATCAAGACTTTGGCCTTCAAGTATGGTTTTCCGTATAATGAGACCAAGGCCGGATTCACTGTCAATGTGCTGCAGGGAGGCAAGGTGGTGGCCAGTGACAAGGTGGAGGCCAACCCCGCTACCAAGGCTACAGTGTTTACTTACAGCCATGTGTTTGACATAAGCGGTACTTTCACGATCGAGATCGTCAATGACTGTATCACCAACACAGCCAGCGGCAACAAGGATCGTGTGGCGGTGTGGGATCTCTCCTGGACCTCTATGTGACGCCACTATATGATCATAATCAAAACCGGCTCCGCAACATTGGATGCGGAGCCGGTTTCGATTATATATGATTTGATTGCCAGACCGGGGATGTTAATTCCCGCGCCTCAATATCTTCCTTTTGACAAAGCTACCTGTTTTGATCAGCGAACTCATGAGCGATTTCGAGAATGACAGCAGACTCATATTCACAATAATCCTTTGCTTTATGGATAGATCCAATGAGGAAATCTTCTGTCTGACCACAGGTTTCAGCGACGGATCATACAGATTATACTGTATTGACAGAAATCTGACAAAGGAGTAATTTATCAGTCTTCTTGTTTTCTGATCATCCCCGTTATAATTTTTATTGAAAAATAGTTTGATGTCATTGGCATTCTCCGTAAACCTTATGTACTTTTCAACTGAGTCAAAATGACAGGCTGAATTATGTAGCATCCTGTACACACCGACACATTGAGGGAAACACTTTATTTTGGATATACCTGCGGCAAACAACCACATCGGCAGATCACCCATCCTCCATCTATGTTTCCATGGTTGCACCTCCCGGCGATATCTTTCGCGAATATCCCAACGAAGCACCGTGGTCAGTGTCGGAATATTGTTATCTCCGGTGAGCAATTCATAAAAGCTGCATCTCTCATCACCATAGATATCTTTTTCCAATGTACCGGACGCTCCTTTCCGCCTGTTGGCGTATGCGTAGCACATGCCGTATTCAGGGTTGTTTTCCAGAAATTCCACCTGCATCTGTAGCTTATGCTTATCAGTCCAATAGTCATCTCCTTCGCAAAAGGCGAGGTATTTGGCTCCGGTCTCTCTACAAGCAATATGCATTATTCTACCCAACGATCCATCAGGCTTTGAATATTGGTTCTCTTTGTCAAAGATAGGCAGAATGATATCAGGATATCTGTCGGCATACTCCTTCAATATTTGAGCTGTATTATCCGTGGAGGCGTCATCATGCACCACAGCCACAAATGGGAAAGAGGTCTGTTGCATCACGAATCCCTCCAGGGTATCCCTCAAATAAGGTGCCTGGTTGTAGGTGCAACAGTTGATTACGACAAGCGGCTTTATTTTCGCACATATAGATCCGATACGGTCTATATGTCGAGCTGCTATTTCGTTAATTTCTTGTTTGCTGTCTTCCATGTGTTATGGTAAAATAAAGAGAATGATGTGTCTATTGTTTAGTTCTTTATTATGACAGGATTTGGTCAAATAAGGCTGTCCATTGCCGCATTACCGCATCTGGAGAAAATTTTTGCGATATCGTCTGATGTGCCCGGAGCCCCGTTCCCTTATACTTGTCGATATCGGAGGCTACTTCAATCACTTTGTCTGCCATGCTATCGATGTCGTCCGGTTTGATAAGATACCCTGATTCACCATCTGATATCAGTTCGCGTGGTCCGCATTCACAGTCAAATGACAGGGAGATTAATCCATAGCTCATTGCCTCGGTGAGAACAAGTGGCAGGCCCTCCCAGCGTGATGTCATGATAAACAGTGATGACGACAGGAATTGTGAGGCTATATCGGATGTGCCGCCCCGCAGCTTGACGCAATGCTGCAAGCCCAGGGAGTCGATACGCTGTTGCAGGATGTCGCGCAGTTCGCCATTGCCGTAGATGTCGAGTGTCCAGTCGGGGCGCGCCTTGGCCACCTTTGTCCACATGTCAATCAACATATCGAAACCTTTTTGATGAGTGAGGCGTCCCACGGCGATAGCCCTTTTTGCAGTGAGAGGGGAGACAGTTGCGGTGACGGGCACAAAGTTGGGGATAGCCGTGATATTGTCCACGCCCTTCCATTGACCCATATCCTGACGGGTGAGTGTCACGAGCATATCATACTTTCGGGCGATGGCCGGGCTGCGCCATGTTCGCAGACGTCCGTTGATACATCCGGCGAGCCCCTTGTTCTCCTTCAGTCTGTAATTCTTATCGAAATGTATCTCGGTGATCTTCCGGCTTCCGTCCTTGATACGCGGCAGTATCTCCACCTCGTTGCCGAAGGTCGAGATCACGATGTCTTGGGGATGGGAGAGGAGAAACTGAGAGAGCCGCTTGCGGTGTAGCCTTTTTTTTGACATGAATGTCAGAGCAGTACTTATCACCGATTGTGCCGGGATGTATGTATACCCGATGCCTAAGTCGACGGTGGATACAGATGGGTCGAGCTTAAAAAAATTAGGCTTGCCAGCCTGCTCCGTGGTGATAATGGTCACTTGATGGCCGTGAGCCGCGAGCCAGTTGGCCTTGGCGGTGATCATTTTCTCCATTCCGCCCGAATTAGATAATCCGTGTATGCAATAAGCTATCTTCATCATCGTAAAAATCAGACTCCAAAGATAATGAAAATATTTTTAATGTGGAAACGTGTCCGGAAAAAGGTGCTGATTAAAGGATAGGTGCTGTGTGGTGGGCTTGTGTTGATTATTTCCCACGGCGGTTCTTTTTGAGTGAGTTCCAGTTGTGTTTGAAGTTCTTGTTATGCTTGTAACTGGATATGCCGGTGAGTTGCTTGAGCAGTGAGAGTACGCGGTTACCGATATTGATGTTGTGCCGCCCTCTGGTGCTGACGATTCTGGGATCTATGCGTATGTCTAACCTGACGCTGTCGCGGTCGATATTGTCCACCCTGTCAATAAGGGCGAGGATAGATCGGGATAATTCTGGAGCCGATGTCGGCTGGTAAATACCGATTTTGTCAATATCGAAATCTCTCTTGTCCCATCTGCGGGCCTCCTTCACAGAGATATATTCCTTGTCGACAATATATACTTCGGCCTGGGTATTTACAAAAAACGGCTCATCGACTTTGTTAAAGCGAAACATCTCATGACCACGGCCCCTCGATTCTATGTCAAACGAGTATCGGGTCAGGTCTAACTCCGATAAAGTATCTCCGGTAATGTTGTTGTAATTGTATTTCACCTTGAATTTGTCAAAATCGAGATTCTCACTGAAGAATACGTTAAGATACGGCACCCACTTGCGGTTGGAGCGGTCAGACAACACGTCGATAACCACCGATATTCCGTCGGGAGATCTGTTCCATATTTCAGATTTTCCATACTTGGCTTTCAGCGTATCCGTCGCAGTCTCCTTATCTACCAAGGCCATCGGCAACCGGGCCATAGGCGGCAGGCTGATCCAGTCAGACCATGAGAAATGATGCCGGCTCACATCGCTGACACTGTCGAGCCCGTTGAGATTGGTGAACCGGTAGTATGATTTGCAAGAGAGCGGACGGGGAAAAGTCCATCCGTTGAACTTAACCTTACGGTCGGAGGGCAGCATGTAGTCCACCATCTTCTCACGAAACATGAATACCGTATCAGTATAGGTGGTCAATGTCGAATACTCTCGCACGTAAGCCAGAATGTGCAATACACGGTGACTTTTGGACTCGACTACAAACTCCGGTAGCTCGGATACATTCACGCTCATATATATGGTGTCATTGCTGCTGTCTTTGACCATCCTGTCGTAGAATCCGAGATAAGAAACAGTAATGGGGTAACGGTATTGCGGAATCCGTGTCAACCGGCCCTTACTGTCACTTTTACCTAAGACAACCCCGTTGCGGTCGCGGACCGATGCGTCAGGCAGCGGGATACAAGTAGCCGAATCAGCGACCACGAGGCTGCGGCCCTCAGTCACCGATACCGACAGCACGAGCATAGACAATAATAAGTCTGAATTTACCGTTATCCATTACCAATATAATCCCTCACCTCCGGAAAAATCACACCTCCCCCAAAAAATCAGTGATATTTCCTCTCAGCACCGGCAAACTGAACTTTTTCTACACCCCAAAAATGAATTATTTAATTTTGCATTTGCCGGTTGACCCTACAGGCTGAAAGAACTTGATTTACATAGTGTCAGTCTCAAATATTTGTTGTAACTTTGTGTTCGCAAGCTATCTTTGTAGCATGGATATGGTATTGATATGGATCCGGAACGTAAAGTATATAAGGTCGGGGGACATGCCTTTTCTATTGAGATGCCGGCGGGCTATCTGTCTGATGAGGTATTGAGCTCCTACGCTCCCTTTAAGGTGGATGGCGGGGAGGAGTGTGAGATGATTTTTAATATCGTACTGAGAGCTGTGAATGATATTGAGGCTGTCTCCGATGACAATGCGCTTGTCCTTGACGATGAGAGCGGGCGCATGGCTATCTCACGGTCAGCGCACGGTGATATGTCAATTTCCTTATCGACGGTGGGTGGCTATGAATGTTGCCGGATGTCGGTGACGGCGGATTATCACGGAGCTACTGCGTGGATAGGCGGTGATGAGGGTATGCGACGGTACGCCTTCGATTCGGCTATGATGTTGCTTTATACGTTTGCATCTTCATGTCGCTCCACGCTGTTGGTGCATGCGTCGGCCATAGAGTATGAGGGCAGGGGATATTTGTTTTTAGGACGGAGCGGTACGGGGAAGAGTACTCATAGCAGGCTCTGGCTGAAGAATGTGGCAGGTGCCGGATTACTGAATGACGATAATCCGGTGGTGAGGGTGACCGATGGAGGTGTGTATGTTTATGGCACTCCGTGGAGCGGAAAGACAGCTTGCTATATAAACATGAGAGTGCGGGCGGCATCGATCGTGCGTATTCATCAGGCTCCTCATAATAGTATCTCCAGGCTTGAGGGGGTAAAGGCCTACGCGGCATTTCTTCCTTCGTGCTCATGTATGAAATGGGATCATGAGATGGCCCGGCATGTCCACGATACCGTGAGTGAGATGATCGCGTGTGTGCCGGTGTTTGATCTTGATTGTCTTCCTGACAGGGAGGCGGCGATACTGTGCCACGACGCTGCCAAGGGAGAGGTGAAGGTGTGAGGTCATGAAAATTAAGGTATCGAATGACGAGGTCTTTGGTGAGGTGTGCCTGATGCTGTCGCAAGGCCTCAAGGTGAGGTTGCCGGCCAAGGGCCGCAGCATGCGGCCTTTTATCAGCGGAGAAAGTGATACGTTGGTGATATCCCCTCTGCATTCCCTGCGCATACTGGATGTGGTATTGGCGAGAATCCCGGGCCGGGGGTATGTTGTACACAGGATAATAGGTGTGGATGGTGATGAGGTGGAGTTGATGGGTGATGGTAATCTGTATGGGGTGGAGCGGTGCCGCAGGGCCGATGTCCTGGGATGCGTCGACAGTGTGATAAGGCATGGCCGTGAGAAGTCATTGATTGCGGGGGCAGCCAGATTCAGGGCCCGGGTGTGGCGTTGGCTCTTGCCGTTGCGACGACTTTTTTACAGGATTGTAACCTTCGGTCATCGACTCCGCAGTAGATGGTCATGAAAAATACCATTGTAATTTGTCAAGATTGACATTGAATATCAATAGGATGCTAAAATGTCGCACTAAAAGCTGAAATTGTCGTGTGCTGTAGTGGAATTTTCTTTGGTAATTTTTATAATTTTGCAATGCTTTAATGAAAAACAACGGAAATAATGGAAGAAACAAATACAAAGGCTACCTATGAGAAGCCACAATCAGAGATAATTGAGCTCGAGCTTGAGCAGCCCATCCTGCAGAGCAGCGGACCCGACTTCGGCAATGGCGGCTATTGGGGATAGCCGTCGGCATCTTGAAGTCTTGTCCTGATAGGGCGTGTTTCTATATTTTCAGACGGCATGAGGAAGATAGATGGTATGGTGCTGAGACAGCTCGGCAAGGAGGCTTTGATTGTGGCCGAGAGCCAGGATCTGATAGCCTTTGACAGACTTGTGTCACTCAACGGATCGGCTGCTTACGTCTGGACTTCGCTACCGGATTCGGGATTTGATGCGGAAACAGTGGCGCGGTTGCTTACTGACCGTTATGATGTAGGGATGTCGGTGGCTCTGGCTGATGCAAGTGAATTATTGCGCGTATGGCTCGATGCCGGTATTATCGAGAACCGATGATGAGAGGTTTTCACAAGTCGGTACGGAGCGAAGGACTCTCGGCCACCCGGAGTCAGATGTTAGCGCTGCTGAGGGCGGCACTATGGCAGCGGCATTCGGAGATATTTGTGCCGGAGGGTCAGGATGTAGACTGGGATAAGATCGCTGTCCTGTCGGTGCAGCAGACTGTAGCCCCTATGGTGCTGAAGGCGGCATTGGACCTGCCCGACGGGCAACAGCCACCCAGGGAATGGCGACTTAAGGCTTGTTTTTTTATCGAGCGTAACCGGCGCACGCATCTTCTTGTCGACGGATGTGTGGCCGAAGCTGTGTCTTGTCTCAAGGATGCGGGTATCAGGTCGGTGCTGTTGAAAGGACAGGCCTACGCACGCATCTATCCTGACCCGACATTGAGACAGTGTGGTGATATAGACCTGTATGTAGGCCCGGAGCATTTCTACAAGGCCTACCTCACGATGGCCAGATCTGAGTGTCAGTGTGACGGGGAGTTTGACAAGGATGCGAAACATTACACCTGCACATTGAGAGGAGTAAGCGTAGAACTTCACCGTATAGCCGGAAAATTGCGGACAGAGGATGCCGACCGCTATTTCCGGAAGTGGAGCCGTGAGTGTCTCGATAGCGCGGAAGACGTGATGGAGATCGATGGGGAGGGGGTGGTGGTGCCACCCGCGCAGTTCAGTGTGATTTTTGTGTTCATGCATCTGTATCAGCATTTTCTCATCGGTGGTATAGGCCTGAGGCACGTGTGCGACTGGATGATGCTGGTGCATAAGTATCACCGGGAGATTGATCCGGATGTTCTCGCAGGTATGCTCCGGCGTTTAGGATTGTTGAGAGGCTGGCGGATGTTTATGTCTATTGCGGTGAGATACCTCGGTATGCCGGAGAAGGAGTCTCTGCTATACAATGCCAGGCTGGACGCTGTATCCGGCAGGATCCTGACGGCTATACTCAAGGAGGGGAATTTCGGCAGGACTGTACTGCGGCAAGTAAAGCGCCCCAATGGATATTTCTCGGGAAAAATCCATTCCATGAGGTTGATGACACGTAAGATGGCATCAAAGCTGTGGGTGGATCCGTCTTTTATCACAAGGTTTTATTGCCATTATCTGATTGATGGTGCGTCGAGGGTCATAAAGGAGAGGTTTGGATGATAAGGTATGCCTACAGATTGTCACAGGGTGTGCGCGGCAGGATAGGACTTGGTGTCGCGTGCGGACTCATCAGGGTAATTGCCGGATTGGCTTTTGTCGTCTTCTGCAAGATGTCCATCGATATCGCCACCGGTTTGTCAGCAGGTAGTATCGGCTGGTGTGTCACGGCTATTGTCGCGACTCTTGTCACCGAACTCGTATGCACATCGATAGAGCAGCGTACCGGAGACCTCGCCGAAGCAGCCCTGAAGAATAGTATCCAGGAGCGGCTCTTCTGTCGTGTTATGAATATGGAGTGGCACGGCCGTGAGCAATTTCATTCGGGCGACGTGCAGTCGAGACTTACTGAGGATAGCCGGGTGGTGGCCGACTGTCTGTGTCACACAGTGCCGGCTATGCTTGTATCAGTGTCGCAGTTTGCCGGAGCATTTGTCTTTCTTTGTTATTTCAGTCCGGTGCTGGCTGTCGTGCTTGCTTTTATCTTGCCGGTGTTCCTTATATCCGGTAAAGCTTTTTTCAAGAAGACAAGGGTGCTGACGCGGAGGCTGCGCGGTATCGAGAGTCATCTGCAGGAGCAGATGCAGGAGAACCTGCGGCACAGGATAGTGCTATTGACAAGTGCCCATGCTGGTCGGACGATGAAAAAGATATCCTCGCTTTTGGATAAGAGATACGATGTGCTGCGGCAGCGCACCGGCATCACTGTATTTACGCGCACGTCGGTGCTTGCGGGTTTCGAGCTTGGCTATCTTGCGGCGTTTGTGTGGGGTATAGCCGGATTGAGTGCCGCCACCATCACCTATGGCGTGATGACAGCCTATCTGCAGCTTGCCGCGCGGATCCAGCGGCCTATGTCCGACGTGGCCCGTCAGCTACCGGCAATTGTACAGTCACACACTGCGTTGTCGCGTCTCGCCGAGATTGAGACGATGCCGGAGATGACGCAGTCTCCCGGGTCGGTTCCGGAGACATCCATGCTGTGTGGAATCAAGATGAGGGATGTCACTTTTTCTTATCCGGGAAAGAGTGACAGGGTGTTTGATATGTTCAGCCATGACTTCCGACCAGGCTCCTGTACGGCGATAATCGGAGAGACGGGGGCTGGAAAGAGTACGCTGCTGCGGCTTGCGCTCGGTCTCCTGAGGCCGCAGCACGGACAGGTGCTTATGTATCATGGTGAGGAGGCCCGGAGAAAGGAGATGGCGGTGTCGCCTGCGGTATGGGGCGATATCGTGTATGTGCCTCAGGGCAACAGCCTGTTCAGCGGCACTATACGGCGTAATCTGCTCATCGGTAATCCCGAGGCCACCGAGAGCGAGATGTGGGAGGCTCTGCACGATGCGGCCGCGGATTTTGTGGAGGATCTGAGATTCGGGTTGGAGACACCCTGTGGCGAGAACGGGGACGGACTCAGTGAGGGGCAGGCCCAGAGGATAGCTGTGGCCCGTGCGCTATTGCGCCCCGGGTCAATCTTGCTGCTCGACGAGATAAGTGCCTCTCTTGATGAAGACACTGAAAAGACACTCATGCGGCGTTTGGGCCGGCGTCGCGGTGCCAACACGATCTTGATGGTAACCCACCGCACGGGTGTGCTGAAGTATTGCGACTGTGTGTTGCGGCTGTCGGCCGGACACTTTCAAACAGAAGGAAACACAAATGAATGTCGCATGACCGAGAGAAAATGTCGCATGGATAATTTGGAAAAGGGATAGGGTAAATACTACCTTTGCAACTTAAAACTACAATTTCGGAGATATGAAAATTAAATCAATATTGACATCACTGGCAATTTTGCCGGCATTGTATTCTTGCCAATCAGAGGCGCTGCAAGAGATGCCTGACAGCAATGCCACCAAGCCAGAGTTCAGGATAAGAGCATTCATTGACAGCCCCGAGGAGTCGAGGGCCGCCATCGAGTATGGTAACGAGGATAAGGAAAAAGAGATTTTCACATGGTTGCCAGCTTGTAAGGATTATGATAGAGATTTCCTGACCCTGTTTAATCTGACAAAATTCTCAGAATACCATCTCAGTCACAATGCACCATTCGTGTATATAGACACGATCAGAGGAAAGCAAGCCGGTTTTCATTTTGATTCGGAATCTGCTGAAGAGGTGGCTAATGAAGAATTATTCCGCAACATGATGGAACCCGGAGACATCATCCTTGCGGTGGTGGGTGAAGCCCATGCTGTAGATTTTGCTAATGATTCGGATAACTTCAAACCAGGGACTACCAACGTGATTTCTTACCAAGCGGGAAGTTACCTATATGATCAAAAGATTGTAGAGAATCCTACAACCGAAACCGCGATGAAACATGTACACATGATGATGCGTTTGTATGATGTTGTCAAAGTGGATGAAAATGGAAATGTTCCCGACTTGCATTTCAAGCATTTATCATCGATATTCAGAGTGACCCTGCACAACAAAACCGGAAAACCTATGTTTGGTAGTGGTCCTTCTGAAATTGTATTCACTACTGATGCAAAAAAATCAAAAGATTCGAGCCCAATTGTATACGGATTTAACTATTTCTCAGTAGACGGGAATGAGAGTGATGGTTTTTACCTTAAGGAAAACTTCAGGGGAACACCAAAAAGACATCCTCTCAATCCAACTAAACCCGATACCACAGTAATGCTTATACATAAGGCCGTACATAAGATAAACGAAAAAAATGCTGTTAAAATACCACTGAATGACGGTGAGAAATACGATTTTTATGCTGTGGTGACCCCGAGAATCGGGGGGCCTGACATTCAACCCGACACTATCAGGAAATTAACAATTGACGTGTTCAATAATGGCGTGGAAAGCGGTTATTATGCTAATTATAATGTGGATAGATTTACAATCACTATTGACAATTTCAACTCGGTCATAGAGCCGGGAAAAAGATATTGGTTCAATTTGACGGCTACAGATGAGGAAATCGAAGTCGATGTCAATGAGTACGACGATAATGATAATATATTATCAACAACAAAGAAAGGCGCATACAAGCTGGTGTTCACATCTCAATATCAACCCAAGTAAGGAATAAGACAATCCAAAAAAGAATCGGCACCTTTTTAAGGCTGCCGATTCTTTTTTTTGTACCTATAAAAGTGACCTGTGCATCTCGTTTGTAGTATCAATACTTTTGAAGCTCTGTGTGCCGAGTTGGATTATGTTGGCAAGAATCCATGAGGTGAGGTTAAGATATGATTGTGAGAATAGGATATTTACGCTCATGATTAATGGTTGTTGGGATTAAACTCGATTAATCATGATATATGGGGGGTAAAAAAATCTGCCGCGCAAACTGCGCGGCAGATCCGGATTATAGATAGTTGAGACGTATTATTTGTTTGAGTCTTC